>JBDTOW010000121.1:0-8429 GCA_039933075.1 Verrucomicrobiota bacterium
GCGACGAAGACGCGAGCGATCCGCAAATCCCGCTGCTCATCTGGTGGGCGCTCGAAAGCAAAGCCATTGACCACCGCGAACAGATTCTTCAGTTGTTCGCCGCGCCGGCATTCTGGCAAAAAGCGATCGCTCGAAGATTCATCATCGGAAGATTGGCACGCCGTTACGCCGCTGAGGATTCCGAGGACGGATTTGCGGCATGTGCCAGGCTTCTCGCACAAGCACCGGGATCGGCGGAGACTGAATTGTTGATGAAAGGCATCGAGCAAGCGCTTTCGGGTCGACGGCTGGAGAAAATTCCGAGCGCCCTCGAACCCTGGTTTTCGAAAGTCTGGCCGCGTGACGCGCCGAACCTCGCTTTGATTCGGCTCGGCCTGCGGCTGGGGAGCGACCAGGCGCTGGAGCCCGCATTCAAGCTCGTCGTTGATCCAACCAAACCCGAGAGCGATCGGATCGCGTTGATCGAAATACTTGGCCAGATCAACCAGCCGCGGTGCGTGCCGGTGTTACTGGCCATCCTTGAGCAACACGGAACGCCAAAATTGCAGACAGCAACGCTCGCCGCGCTTCAACGTTTCTCGGAACCGGAAGTTGCCAGCGCAATTCTGAGGTCGTACACGACGCTCAGCACGGAGGCACGTAACCGCGCGCGCAACGTCCTCGCCAGCCGCCCCACGTGGGCGCTCGAACTTGTGAAAACGGTCGAAGCCGGGCGAGTTGATGCGAAGGACTTTTCCTTCGACCAGCTCCGGCAAATGGCTTTGCACAAAAATGTGGAACTTGATCAGCTTATCCAGAAGCGATGGGGCAGAATTCAATCGGGTTCCGGGGAGGAAAAACGCAGTTACATCAACGAATTAAAACTCGTCATCAACCCGTCCGGTGTGGCTGGACGCCCGCGGCAAGGAAGCGCTCCTGAAGGGAAAAAGGTTTTTCAACAAGTGTGCGGTGTCTGTCACACCCTGTTTGGGGAAGGGAATCAAATTGGTCCCGAACTGACCGGTGCCGATCGCAAGAATTTGGAGTTCATGCTTGTCCATATTGTGAATCCGAGCGCTTACATTCGACCGGAGTACGTAAGCTATGAAGTCGTGACCCGGGACGGCCAGGCGGTCAGCGGTTTGATGGTGGAATCAACGCCAAGGTCGGCGACCATCCTCGACCGCAATAATCAACGCACCGTCTTCGCCCGCGACCAAATCAAGGAACTCACCGAGTCAAAGGTTTCGCTGATGCCGGAGGGATTACTGGAGGCGCTCAGGCCGGAGCAGATTATCGATTTGTTCGCCTATCTCCAGAGCGACAACCCCTAAAACCATTGGAGCCGAGCTCGATAAACAAAATACAGCAGCCCGAGTATCCGTGCTTCGACAATCAAAAAATACAGCGAGACGAAACCGATCAGCACGCCAGGGATCATCGGAACCGTAAAAAAACCAATCATCGACTCGGCCGCCAAATCGACACCGACAACCACCCCCAAAACCAGGCAGGCGACGATATAAGGGCCTGGGATCTTGAAGATCGAGTGGAAAACGAAAACCGGGTTCAAAGCCGTCACGCTGTCATGCATCGCCACCCCAAGCACCGCCATTGGAAAATAAAACAATCCAAGAAAGACGAAGGGCATCGCCAAAAGTTTCATCTCGGCCGAAGCCGATGATACCAGATACAGACAAAGAATCAGTGGGCCGAAACTGACGGCCAGGGCCGCGAGCCATTGCAATAAAGGTTGAACGATATCTTCCCACAAGTTCGTAAAATCTGGCCAGCCCGGCAACACTTCGTCGCCATGCGCTGAGGATTGAATGATTTTTTGCAGATAGGCGACGAGGTAACCGCCGGCGAATGTGGCGAGATAAAGTGAGAAATTCGCCGCGAAATTAAATACGAAAAAGAAAAGCGTGCCGGCAACCAGCACGATGAGTCCATCACGCTTGAAGGGATATTGGAAGGCGCTGCCCACGTGGGCAGCGAAGGATTTCGCCCCGGCCCCCGATCCTTTCCTCGCACCAATTGGCTCGCAGCGTCCGCTGCACTCGAGACAGAATTTCAAGGTCACGCCGCCGGCGCGTTTAAGCTCCCGCACGCACGCTTCGCAGAAGTATTGCCCGCACTTGCTACATTCGAGCGTCGCGCGTACCTCGGCATGGCTCAGGCAACACGGTGTGCCATCGGCCAGCAACGACGGTTGCGGCAGCCCCTGGGAGCTTTTCGCAATCTCCGGAATAACGATTCGCGGCGCGTCCAGCTCCAGTTCGACCGAGCCGATATGCAGGGTCTGTCCCGGTCGGAGCCTGCCTTCGCGAATCGGCGCGCGATCGATGAAGGTCCCGTTCGTCGAGCCCAGGTCACGAACGAGGATTGAACTGCCCTCGACCAGAATCTCACAATGTGAAGTCGATACCGAGGCATCCCCGATCTGGAAGTCATTGGCGGGACCGCGGCCCAGGCGGTTGGTGCCGTACCGGAGTTCAAAAGTCTGAGTGGCCAACGAACCGGACTTGACAAGCAACTTAAGCATTCGGCGCCATCTCAGAGTCAGGGTTTGCCGGCTAATTCAAGGACAGCCGCAGTCATCGCGGTCACGCCGGTTTTGATGGTCGCTTCAGGAGTGGGTTGGTACAGACTCGAATGCAGGGATGGCAGCGAACGGCCAGTGTGCCGGCTCTCCTCGATCCGCTGCGAGTCCACTGAACCCAGCCAGTAAAGGCAAATCGGAACTTTCTGATCGGTCCGGCCGTACATGCCGAAGTCTTCAGCGCCCATCACTGGTTTCACCCTTTTTGTTTTGGCCTCTCCCAGCCAGGCTTCGAAAGTCTTCGCCAGACGCTGTGTCAGCTCGGGATCGTTATAAGTCGAAGACGCGGATTCATCGGCCAAAGTCACAATGGGCATTCGATCTTCTGGCATCCCCGCGGCCAGGGCGAGGCCACGAGTGATCCGCTTGACGGAAGCGATTGTGTTGCTTCGGACCTGGTCGGAGTACGAGCGCAAAGTGAGCTGCAAGCGCACGTCATCGGGAATAATATTGTATTTGGTCCCGCCCTGAATTGATCCGACCGTGACAACGGCCGGTTCGATTGGCTCGGTTTCCCGGCTGACGATCGTTTGTAGTGCGAGGATTGTTTGCGCCGCGAGGACGATCGGGTCTTTGGTTTTGTGCGGCCAGGCGCCGTGTCCGCCGACTCCCCGAATGACGATGTCCACGCTATCCACATTCGCCATCGCGTAACCTTCAACATAACCAACCGTCGCCGCGGGCAACGTCGCATCCACATGCAGCGCCAGGCAGAAATCCGGTTTCGGAAACCGGGTAAAAAGACCATCCGCAATCATCGCCTTGGCGCCTCCAACCCGTTCCTCCGCCGGCTGTCCAATCATGACGAGAGTGCCCTGCCACTTATTCTTGATCTGCTGCGCCAACAACCGCGCCGTGCCGACGAACACAGTCATGTGAACGTCGTGACCGCACGCATGCATCACGTCGACTTCGTTTCCCTTGTCGTCGCGGGTGCGGACTTTACTCGCGTAAGCCAGGTCCGTTTGCTCCTTGACCGGCAGCGCGTCGAGATCGGTCCGCAACAAAATGGTTGGTCCGGCGCCGTTGCGAAGCACGCCGACCACGCCATGCCCGCCCACCTTTTGCGTGACCTCGAAACCCGATTTCGTTAATTCGTCCGCGATTCGTTTGGCGGTGTTTTCCTCCTGGAATGAAATCTCCGGATGCGAATGGAAATGTTTGTAAAGCGCATCGAGCGACGAATATTCCTGATCGACGCGGGCACGGACCAGTTCCTTTACAGACGCGGGCACGCTGGCAGGATTTGCCGCAACCAAAGTCAGGGAAGCGGTCAACTGCCATGCGTAAACGGCGAGCGAGACAAGAGTGGAGGAATAGAATGGATGCATAGATGAACGTCATTCACTTGGATTTGGAATAAAATCAAGCTCGAACATTCTGTCACAGTCTGATCTTTTGATCAAGCTGGGCAAAAGGCCGCAGCCGAGTCGGCGATACATCCGTTGCCCATTCGTGTTGAAGCCAGAAAGACCGCGGAGTAGAGGCGCCACAGACCGTCCCCGGGCCTTGGTCTCCAAGTAGATTCGTGCCGGCGCACGCCGCATGAATGCATTTCACTCAAACGATTAAAATTTTGCACCGCTACTTTTCCCGCCGGGTCTTCGAGTTGCTCTAGGTCAACCGGTCTTTTGTAATGAACTTATTTGAAAGCAAGGCGCCGGTCGTCGGATTGCTGGCGGCTGCGGCAGTCGTAGCTGGATTGTACTTCGGCTCGCATGGGTTGAGGCACTTCGATCCGGCGGTCGCTGGCTACGCGCTGGGCGCTGTTCTGGCCGCCCTTGCCGTCGGCTATCGCTTTACTGTTTGGGCGCAGCGTCCACCGTCCCGGATGTATTTCACCCGCGGCTTGCAACTGCTCTTGCGCCGGAATTCCAAGTTGCAAATCTCACACTTCAAACCGCCAGCGCCAACCGTGGAGTTATCGAGGTCGCTCGTCGTCAACTTCGCCGCCCAGAGGTTCATCCAACGCCGCAGCGTCTACCGGTGGATCATGCACCTTTGCCTCTCGGGCGGTTGTACCCTGGCGTTTGCCATTACCTTTCCCCTCGTTTTCGGTTGGGTCCATTTCGAAACCCTACCCGACAATGCGGAGATGTATCGCGCGGTCGTGTTCGGTTTCGCCGTGGACCAGTTCAGCGTCCATAGCGCGAAAGCAACGGTGATCTTCAACCTGCTGAACGGCGCGGCGGTCATCGTATTGGTCGGGCTGGTGATGGCGGCGGTTCGCCGCGCCACTGATGCCGGGGAACGTGCCACGCAGAATTTCAGCGAGGACATCCTGCCGCTGGTTCTGATCTTTGCCGTTACCGCGACCGGCTTGATGCTCACGGTCAGCTACAAATTCCTGGCGGGTCGTGGCTACTCGCTGATAGCCGCGGTGCATATGGTCAGCGTTATCGCGCTGCTGTTTTACATCCCGTTCGGAAAATTGTTTCACATGTTTCAGCGCGCCTGCTCGCTTTGCGTTTCCCTGTATAAGAAGGCGGGAGAAACAGGCGAACGGGCTCACTGCTCCCGGTGTGGCGTGGACTCTGGTTCACAGATGCAGATTAACGATTTGAAAATCGTTCTTGATCAACTGGGCTTCAACTATCGTTTCGCCACGCCGCACGGCGAAGTCCATTACCAGGACATCTGCCCCGCGTGCCGGCGAAAGCTGCTGGCGTTGAATCAAGGAAAGATCCTCGGCCGCTGATGACCTCATGAAAAAAAGCTATCTCATCGACATGGACGGTGTGATTTACCGTGAGAATCATCTGATCCCCGGTGCCGCGGAATTCGTCGAGGCGATGGAAATGACCGGCACGCCCTTTCTTTTTCTGACGAACAACTCCGCGCCGACGGCGGAGGACCTTGCGATTAAGTTGAATCATCTGGGAATTCCCGGTTTGGGACCGCGCCATTTTTACACCTCGGCGATGAATACCGCGGATTTCCTGGTCGAAACTCATCCCAACTGCACGGTGTACGTGATTGGCGAGGGCGGCTTGCTGGCAGCATTGCACGAGAGAAAAATCTACAGCGACGCGATCAATCCCAGTTACGTCGTGGTTGGCGAAGGCACGGCTACTACCGAGAAATTGACCAAGGCGCACGAATTCATCGAGCGCGGCGCGCGCCTGGTCGCAACCAACCCGGACAACTGGTGCCCGGTTTCCGCCGACAAAACCCGTCCGGGTGCGGGGGCGATGGCTGCGTTTCTTGAAGCCAGCACCGGGCGCCGCGCTTACTACCTGGGAAAACCAAACGCTTACATGTTTTACCGTGCCCGCCTCCGGCTCAGCGAAAATTCCCTCGCGAAGCTGGACCAGGCCGTGATGATTGGCGACACCATGGACACCGATATTCGCGGCGCGGTCGAAATCGGCATGGAAGCCTACCTCGTGATGACCGGTTCGACGCGACTCGAAGAGGTCGGCGATTACGTTTACCAGCCGACCCGCATCCTGCAAAGCGTCGCGGATCTGACGCCGGAAATTAAGTCCGGTCAGCCTTCCGACCGGCTCAACAGCCCGGTGTTTGCCCACACGTCCGTCTCGCGCAACAAATCCGGCAATCGTCACCAGACTGATGTTTATTCCTTGCACCGCCCGCGTCCGCGACCCGCGATGACAAAGTAATCATACCGCTGTTCCTTTTGCTTATGGCTCACTTGGTTTTGTCGGAAGAAGATTATATCGCCCGCTTCGGTCCGACACCGGCCTATACTCCCGCTGGCGGCTGGGACAATCGCGAACCGGACAAGCTCGTGAAAACCCATTGCTGTTTCTGCGGCGTCCAATGCGGCATCCAACTAAAAGTTAAAGACAACAAAGTTATCGGCTTCGAACCGTGGGAGGAATTTCCGGTTAACCAGGGCAAGCTCTGCCCCAAAGGGGTGAAGCGCTATATGCAGAACGAACATCCCGATCGGCTGCTCTCGCCGCTCATCCGCACAGAAAACGGTTTCCGCCAGGCGAGCTGGGATGAAGCACTCAACAAAACCGTCCACGCCATCCAGTCGATCCAAGCGAAATACGGCAAGGACTCGTTCGCCTTCCTGGGCGGCGCGTCGATGACAAACGAGAAGGCTTATCTCAACGGCAAGTTTGCGCGCATCGCCCTCGGAACGGCGAATCTGGACTACAATGGCAGGCTTTGCATGGTGAGCGCGGGCGCGGCCAATCGGATGGCGTTCGGTGTTGATCGCGCCGCTAATCCGTGGAGTGACATTCCCCTGACCAAGGCGATTCTCCTGGCCGGCACCAACCTCGCCGAGTGTTTCCCGATTCTCACCGACTACGTCTGGCGCGCACGCGACAACGGCGCGAAGATTATCGTCATTGATCCGCGCATCACGCCGATTGCCCGCACGGCTGATCTCTTCCTGCCGGTGCGGCCCGGTCGCGACAGCGCGCTCGCTCACGGCATCCTTCACGTGCTGATCGAGCGCGGCTGGCTTGACGAAAGTTTCATTGGAGAGCACACGCACGATTTCGACAAGATTCGCGAACTGGTGAAAAAATATACGCCCGCCGTGACGGAAAGAATTACCGGCGTTCCCGCGGCGAGCATTGTTAAGGCCGCTGAGATTTGGGGTCCGGCGGAGACGTCGATGCTACTTCACGCGCGCGGGATTGAGCACCATACCAAGGGTGTTGAAAATGTTCTGAGCTACATCAATCTTGTTCTCGCGACGGGCCGCATCGGCAAGCCGGGCTGCGGTTATGGCACAATCACCGGGCAGGGTAATGGCCAGGGCGGACGTGAACATGGCCAACGCTGCAATCAATTGCCGGGTGGACGCGACATTGACAAGCCGGAGCATCGCCAGTTCATCGCCGATTTTTGGGGCATTCCGGAAAGCGAATTGCCGAGGAAGGGTCTGACAGCTTGCGAGATTTTCGACGCGATTGAACGCGACGAAATTAAAGGGCTCATCTCGATTAGTTTCAACCCGCTCGTGTCCATCCCGGATTCGAACCGCACTCGCGCCGCGCTGGAAAAGCTCGAATTTTTCACCTCGATCGATTTCTTCCTTAACGAAACCGCGCATTATGCAGACGTTGTTCTCGCCGGCTCGTTGCAGGAGGAGGACGAAGGCACCGTCACCACGGGCGAAGGCCGCTGCGTCCGCTTGCCCAATTCAGTTTCACCGCCCGGCAACGCGCGTGTTGACTGGCACATCATCTGCGATCTGGCTCAGCGATTGGGCAAAGAACAGTTTTTCAAATTCAACTGCGCCGAAGAGATTTTCAATGAACTCACTATGGCAACCAAAGGCGGGCCGATTGATTACAGTGGGATGACCTACGACCGGATCGAAAAGAACATGGGACTTTTCTGGCCATGCCCGGCGCCGGACCATCCTGGCACGCCGCGCCTCTTCGAAGGCGGTGCTTTTCATCATCCCGACGGCAAGGCCAGGTTTCACGCCTATGATTATCGCCCGCCCGCGGAGGATGTGGACGAAGAATATCCGATCTTTTTCACCAGCGGCCGCGTCGTCTCGCAATATCTGAGCGGCACGCAAACCCGCCGGATCGGCAGTCTGGTCGATCAATATCCGGAGCCGCTCTGTGAAATGCATCCTAGACTTGCGGCCAGGCTTGGCATTCGAAACGGCGACCTGGTCAAAGTCTCCACACGCCGCGGCGAGATAGTCGTGCCGGCGCAACTCGTTAAGAGCATCCGGCCCGACACGGTGTTTATTCCGTATCATTGGCCCGGCAAAAAGTCGGCGAACCAGATTACCAATCGCGCGCTTGATCCGATTTCCAAGATTCCCGAATTCAAAGTCTGCGCGTGCAAGGTCGAGAAAGTTGACGAGGCTGATAGAAACAAGGGCGAGAGGCGAGGGACGAGG
>JBDTOW010000122.1:0-8406 GCA_039933075.1 Verrucomicrobiota bacterium
CATGAACGCGGGACTTAAACTTCCTTTTCGGCCGGCACGACGAATGGTTTCCGGTATTCGCGGGTAAGAAGCGCGTTGGCTTTGGAATTATCGACGAACTTCTCCTTGTCCGAATCCAGCCGGAGCAGCGACCCAAGCGTCAATTTCGACTTGTCCAAATCCACATTATTTTCAGCGAGATGCTTGCGGGTTCGCTCGAAAGTTTCCAGCACGTCGTCATGCACTTTCAGTTGGGCCAACTGCTTCTGAATCTCGCCGGGCGTGGAAGGATGACCGAGTCGATAGGAAATGTTGCCGACGTGGCAGAGCGCGGTCGACTGGTGGGTTTCGAGGATATCCGCGTTAAGCTCTCGAACCTTGCGGCTCCGGACCGCGGCCAGGAAATTGGCAAAATGGCTTTCGCTCTTGCCGGGAAAAGTGCGGACCAACTTGCCCTCCAAATCGAACAATGATTCGCCGGCAATGATCCCCTCCGTGCCGTAGAAAATCCATCCGCCTTTGAAATTCGGATTAAACGGTTCCGTTTTCAGCCCGCGCGTTTCGGTGACGATGGTCTTGGCGCCGAAGTCGTGAATGACGACCTGTGTATTGGGTGTCTCTCCAGCGTCCGTGTAACCGAGGCGTCCGCCGTAGCTGAGCACGGCGCGGCCCAATCCCGTGACGCCGAGACCCCACCGGCAAACATCCGTCGAGTGAATGTTGTTGTTCCCCAACTCGCCGTTGCCCGTGTTCCAGAACCAATGCCAGTCATAATGAAACTTCGGCCGCGTCAACGGACTCATCGGAGCGGGGCCGGCAAACAAGTTGTAATCCACACTCGCCGGTATTTCATAATGACCGGGTCCACCGATGGAATCACGCCGCCCATAGACAACGCTGCGCGCCAGCTTTACCTCGCCGAGTTTGCCGTCGTGGATGTATTTGACGGCCTCAGCCAGGGCGCCATTCGAGCGGTTCTGCGTGCCGCCCTGGCAGATGCGGCCGAGCTTGCGCGCCACCTGCACAATCCGGCGGCCTTCGGTGATGTTGTGGCTGACCGGTTTCTCGACATAGACATCCTTGCCCGCCTGCATGGCCCAGATGGCCGCCAACGCATGCCAATGGTTCGGCGCCGCAATGAAAACGGCAGCGACCGATTTGTCTTCGAGAATTCTGCGCAGGTCTTGAACTGCCTTCGGGTGGGGACGATTTTTGGCAACGAGATCGGCAGCGACTTCGGCCGCGCGATCGCGATCCGGATCGCATACGTAGGCGATGTCGCAGTCCGCAAGACTGGCCAATTCGCTCGCGTGTTGCTTGCCGCGAATGCCGCAGCCGATGACGGCCACGGTAATCTTGTCGTTGGCGCTCACGGCGCCTTGTTCCGCCGCCATGACCCGCGTGGGAATCGAGGTCGTGGCAACTGCAGCAGCGGCTAGAATAGAATCTTCGAGAAACTGACGGCGAGTGATGTTTGACATGGGATGGTGAGTTAACGGTTGGCAGGCATAAACGGATCAACTAGTCAATGAGTCCAAGTACTGGTAATCAATCGGCAAAGTTGCTGCAAGCGTGTTTATTGTGCCTTGAGATACAGAACCGCATCTCCTTTTCGGCAGGTTTGAGCCTGAGCGCTTCGCCGTTGCCTTCGCCGCCAACGCTAAATTCGCGCGGCAGAATCTCACCTGTAGTGACGAAAAACTGTCCGCGGCGCACTGCGCGCGGTAATAAATTGCGTCTTTCGCCAGTGGGTCAACCGGGGTGGGGACCGGCCCGGCCCCACTGCCATTGAATTAAGGGATTCGCGACAGCGAGTCTTCTCCCTCTCTCCGCGAGCACCGAGCGGGGAGAGGGTTGGGGAGAGGGGAATCCTCAATAAAAACGCTCCTGCTCTCCCCAGCCCTCTCCTCCATCCGATGGAAGAGAGGGAGAAGTCTCCGCATTCTCTGCCCTGTTTTTTCTTAATTCAACGGCAGTGCCGGCCCGTCCCCACTCCGGCCCATAGGCCCCTAAGCTCGATCTGTGACCGCGTTGATTATAAACGATCTTCTACCTGGCGCGTTCAAGCCACACCGGCTGCGTGAATGCGCCGTTCGCCGCGACGTCCCAAACTTCGAAGCGCACCCACGTGCGTCCATCGAGCTGCGGTCTCAAGGTCAGCGCACGCTGGCCAAAAGGCGCCGTATCGGTCAGGTCGATTCGCTCCCGATAGACTTGTTGCCCGTCGCCGGAGATGACCTCGGCAAAACGCAGCGGGAAGGTCCACTCGAGATTCACGCGCAGTTCCGGACGTTCAGCCGATTTCAGCGTGAGCGCTTCGCCGCTGCCTTTGCCGCCAACGCTGAATTCGCGCGCCAGAATTTCGCCTGTGGTGACGAAAAACTGTCCGCGCCGCAGCGCGTCCAGGATCGGTTGCCAGCCTTCGTCGAAGCGCGGGAGGCGGCCGAGTCGCACGTAGTTAATATTCATGTGTCCGTAGAGTGCGTGCGTGTGATCGATTTTGAAGACGTCGACTTCCCCGGGCATGTATTTGCGCTGGCCCCAATTGGCCATGTCGTCGAGCAGGTCAAGCCCGCGCTCACCAAGCCGTTCGCGCGAAAGGTCGGCGGGCATCGCCTTCCAGGCCCCGCCGAGCCAAAAGTCGGCGAGATAAAAATCCTCATGGCGAAAAATGTCAGGCGTCCAACTGGATGCCTTGATGCGCGGCTCAACCTTGAGAAAATTCCCCGTTGTCAAAGTCGCCCGAAAGATCCCGTGCGGGAGCAATTCTCCGGCAGCTTTCGGATCGCCTCCTTCAACGCGGTCGAGAATTCGCGTCACGTCGCTCACGCGCTTAAGCATTGCAGACCCAACCGCAATTTGAAAGCACGCGGTTGTTGCGCAAGCCGGAATTCCGCGAAATCTAACGCCTCGGTCGCGTCACTTGCATCCGTCCGCCCGGCTCGGCGTGGCTCAGGTCCCTGGCGAATTAGCCGATTATTTCTTCGGCAAGAAACCGCTGTCAGCCATCCATTCCTCGAAGCGGACCGCCCAGGCGCCCACCGGCTTCTTGTTGCTCGCGCGCAGACCGAACCCGTGTCCGCCGGTCGAGTAAATGTGCAGTTCCGCCGGGACGCCCGCCCGTTTGAATCGCAAATAAACTTCGGCGAGTCCTTCCGAAATATCTTTGCGATCGGTGTAAGAGCACGCGAGGAAGACGGGCGGGAAATTGGTCGACGGTTGAATGTCACCCGAGCGGCCGGGATAGATCAGCACCTGAAAATTCGGACGGCTACTCTGTCGTTCGATGGGATCGCTTGCGTCGGGTTTGCCTTCATCAAAGCGCGCGCAAACCAAATTCACCAGTTCGCCACCCGCGGAAAAGCCAATCGCGCCGACGCGCGCTGGATTGATGCTCCATTCCTCAGCGCGACTGCGAATGAGCCGCATGGCGCGCTGGGTGTCGGCAAGCGATTCGAGTTCGATCTTGTATGTTGAATTTGTTTCGCGCGCGAGGCGGTGCTTCAACACGAACGCGGCGATGCCACGTTCGCTCAACCACTCGGCCACGTTGTAGCCCTCGTGAGTGATGGCGAGAACGCGGTGGCCGCCACCCGGAATAACGAGCATCGCCGTGCCTGTCGCTTTCTCCTTCGCGGGCAAATACGGCGTGAGCGACGGATTGTGGATGCTCCAGACGGAGAGCTCGCTACTCGCAGACTTAGTGACGACCTCTTTGGCCGTCTTGCCTTCCGAGCCGGGTGCGCCGTTCGGCCACAATGGAATTTCTTTGGGCAGCTCAGCCGCCAGCAATGCGGGCGGCACGAGCAACGAAACGAGAACGGCCGTCGAAAATTTCACAAATTTCCTTTGGTATTGGTTCATGCTGAGTTGCGGGATTTCACTCCGACCAGCGAATGCTGTCACGCGTTTATTTCGAGTTAGCGCAGACTCACCACTCGGTAAAAGCGCGCTGGCCGCTGGTCAATCGGTGTCGAGTCGCTCACGATGATTGTGCGGACAGTGTCGCCGGATGGAACCTGGGACAGGCCAGTCCAAGAGGTGGGAAAGAGTCCGTCTGTGTACTCGAGCCGGTAAGCGCGACCGGGTTGGGCAGTAAATCGAATTGTCAGGTTGCTGCCAGTCGTCTCTGCCAGTTCGACGCGGAAAAAGCTCGAGGGATCCCGCGGATTTGTGCCGCTCAGAAATTCAGCCAGATTCGACATGCCATCGTTATCTGGATCCAACGCGGCGTCGTTTGGCAACGTGGGGTTTAATCCATTGCGCAATTCCCAGGCGTCGTCCATCCCATCTTGATCGGCATCCCCGGGCCGCAAGTAATTGGATGCTGCCGGGCTGATGGAACCGTAAAAACGCACGATTTGTGCCGCGCCGTCCGGATACCGCCCTTCGGACACGGAGTCTGCCTGGATGGCAAAGTCGATCGTGTCGATGATTCTCGTGGTCGGATTTAGAAGGCGAATCGTTTCCCCAAACCGATCGATTTGAAAGAACGTATGGTCAGAACCACGATCCGTTTCGCCATCGGCGTAAAAGCGGATGAAAGCGCGAGCATCGATGAACGTGAGCGGAGCGATGCGATTGTTGGTCGAACCGCTGATCGAAGGGTCATCCGTCAAAACCCAGCCGGCGAGGTTCACCGGCAAGGGCGCCGGATTGTAGAGCTCGACGAAATCGTTCGTTCCCCCGCCGGCGGCAAACCATTCGTTCAGGCGCAATCCATCGCCCGGATCGAGTGCAGCCGCTTCGGTGTTGGCTTGACCTGGCGAAGGCGCCGCCAGCAAGACCCACTCCTGCCTAACGCGACCGAGCGAGCGATCCGTAATTTGGAGCCCATACTCGACCTCGTCCATGATTTGGTCGCGAGAATCGCGGAGCGTCAGGACGGAACTCCCGTCATTCAGCGGCGCTGCGAAAGCATGAGAGTTGAATTGAGGAACGAAGTTCTTCGGCAACGAACCGAAATAAAGGATCATCCGTTCGCCGGCATTGAGTTGGGCATCGCTGCGAAACGGCCAGCGCACCAGTGGATCGCCCGGTGCCTCCACGCCAAACGAAAATCCGGCGATCGAAATCACCTCAGCGGATGCGTTCTCGATCTCCACCCAGTCAGGACCAGCGGAGGAACGGGCGAGGACTTCCGAAATTCGCAAGCGACTGCCCAACTCCGCCAGGTAGTTGCTGCTGCCGCGCGTCGGGCTGAAGGGGAGTTGTTGAAACGCCCCGGTTCCGTCCGGCAGCCGGCCACTTGTGATCCCCATCGGTTGCGCGCCGTAGGTCACGCGGTCGAGCTCTTCGCCGTTTGGAGCAAGCAGCGCGATCAAACCACCTGCCGCAGGTAACTTTAGACCCAAATGATCGGGGCCCGGGTTGTCGTCTGCACGCAGGACGACGAAACCGCCGGCAGCGATGAATGTGGCTGAAGCAATTCGCGCCAGTGCGTTGCTCGTGATGATAGCGCATCCCTGAAGTGCAACAGGGAGATTGCCCGAGTTGTGCAGTTCAATCCAGTCGTCACCGCCGTCTGAATTAGCGAGAAACTCGTTGATCTTCACACCCGTGAGCGGACCCAGAACGGCGGCTTGGTTCGGGGCGAGCGAAGTCGGATCGCAAAGCACCAGGCGCTCATCCATCAACCCGATCGTGTAGCCATCGACAACTGGACCGAAGGAGACGGCATCGATCCGATTGGTTTTAGCATCGAAGAGTGAAATCGTTTCGCCGCGCCGGTCCAATTGAAACGGCGCATCGAAGCCGCCGCTTGATCCTTCGCGGCACTCGATCCGCAGGAAGCCGCCGCCAGTGATCGTCGTTCCGGATGGGAAAACGAATTGTCGCGGATCGGAATTGTCCGTCAGTGACCAGCCGCCAAGCCCAATTGCCGCCGCCGTGGGATTGTGGAGTTCGAGCCAGTCGCCTGCGGTGCCGGCTTGAAGCTCATTGATTCGAACCAAAGGCGCAGTGGGAGAACTGTTCGCGGCGCCCGGGGAACCGCCAGGAAGACTCGCATGCCAATTCGCCGGATCGTCGGAGTCGCCTTGGGGGTCGCCAATTTCCAGCGAAGAGCCAGCACCGTCCGCGCCCTTCGGCCATGGATAATCATCATTGTAATTTACAGATGTAACTGTGCGCCCGCCCGCATCCAGAAGAGTAATCCGTTCGCCGCCATTATCGAGTGATCCACCAAACCAACCGGCGACCTGCAGATTGGGATAACGGCGATGAAAATCGGACGGTCTCGAATCGTTGGCCAGCACAATTCTTGCGCCCGCAGCGAGTTTCGGGAAAGGCGTGGGAAAGCGAAAGTTGATTCCCTCAAAGGTGTACCCGCTCAAATCAAGCGAAAGGCCGCCGGTGTTTTCAATCTCGATGAATTCGAACGGATCACCGCCGGGCGGATTGTACATGATCTCGGTGATCCGGATTGGACTGCTTGCCTGCGTGACTTCGAAATTCAGATCAACAATTGCGCTCCAGTTCGTGCTGTCGAGCGAGCGCGCCATGAGATGCAGCGGCTCGCTCACGGTAAGCGGTACGGTGTACTCGATCGCACTCTCGCTCCGGGTTCTGGAAAATTGCTCGCGAGGATCGCTCCCGTTGGTCGTGTACAATATCGCACCCGAAAGATTCTTCAGACTGAGCTGATATCCGCTGGGGACACGGCCCCCAAACTGACTGGCGACCGGAGCGTTTGA
This sequence comes from Verrucomicrobiota bacterium, assembly GCA_039933075.1. Taxonomy (GTDB): domain Bacteria; phylum Verrucomicrobiota; class Verrucomicrobiia; order Limisphaerales; family JACPZS01; genus JBDTOW01. The sequence continues at coordinate 6,675 of JBDTOW010000122.1, forward strand.
GGAAGCGAGAAAACCTGCTTTCTGAAACGAGTTGGTCACGTAGCGCCGTCGCCCCGTAATCCAACTGCCAATGACATCACTGAATCCCGGGATCGACGGAGCTGCCTGCGCTTTGATCGCGTTGTAGCGGGTGCGAATCCGGGCATCCGTCAATGGGCCATCGTTGAAAAAAGCGCGATGCACCCGATCGGCGAAGAGAAGTTTGAACTCAAGCGACTTCTTTAGCGAATTGAACATCGCCTGATAATCGGTCGTGCCCCAAGGCGGACTCAACGTGGAAAGTGTTGTCGCGATTGTGTCATAGCTCACCGCGTGAGCCGTGAAGGCAAACTCAGCGTCCCAGGGGTAAAACCGAAACTTCGCGCCCGGCACTTTCTCTCGAGCCGCCCGTGTGTTGTTGTGAGGCCAGTCGTCGTCGTCAGCCCAGATGAGTGGCAGCAAATAATCGATGAAGTTCGTCAGGTCCATTCGCTCGGCGACGGCGAGGTAGTTGCTCGAGATCGTCAGATCCTTGCGAACGGTCGTGCGCAATTGATTCCAAGCGGTCGCGTCGCCGCGGATCGCTTGATTGTTCGGACCGAGAACGTCCCAAAGCTCGCCGCCGCCGTGATACGCTTGGAGGAAGTCGTCATCAACGCGTTCGCACGGATTGTACAGCCCTTTGTACACGCCGTTGAGAAAGAGATAAACGAATGCGCCGTGACAGGCTGGGATCCCCAGGTCCAAACTTAACCCGCGAATAAACTCGTCCTTGATGAATGGATTCGTGGAATCATTCATACCGGCACGCAGGTGAAGCGTGTTGTAGGAATCAAGCGTGGAAGTTGGAAAGATCGGGTAATTCAATCTGCCAGGGCCGTAATCACCGCGGAAATAAAGGCGGAACGAATACTTCCCTTCCGGCGGACTTGAATTGCGATAGTTGTAGAGCCCGCGAATGTAATCTCCGCCCGCCACGCGAATCCCCGAGTCAAGTTGAAAGCCCCCATTGTCCTCGGGCCGGATCAACTCCACTGAAACAGCCCGTTCCCAGGCTGCACCATGCTTGGTGGTGTTACGCGGACTGTACTCCATGATCCCAGTGCGCCCATAAAGATTGTTCGTCGCTGTTACGAGGGAAAGTACAGGCAACAAACGCCGGTTGTTCGCCAGGTTCATGAGATAGGTGTGGGTCCGGACACGTGACGGTAATTGATTTGCAGCAAAGGCGGCGGCTCGGACGATCCGGGTCGCGTCAATCGGGATCGGCGCAACATAGACAATTCCGTTGGTCGGCGTGGGCGGGCTGCCATTCAGGGTATAGCGAATTTCGGCTCCTTGCGTTTGACAAGCCAGGCTGAGAGAAAAAGGCGCATTGAAAAAGCCGCGCTCGACGCTGAAGTGCACTTCAGCCACTTTGCCAACAATAGTGCTGATATTGTTCGCCGCGCCAGGCGTGCCCTCGGCGAAGAACTTCCAGACCATCTGTCCGGCTTCGGTCTGCCGTCCGTACGAATGATTCGGCGATTGTTCCGGATAATCCAGTTCGTCAACGACTGTTCGGGGCAGCTCCGGACCAAATAGCCGGAGCGTGTCGCCGTTGGGGTTGAGCTTGAAATTCGTGTGCAACCGTTGGTTGGCTGCGGGTTCGCGCCGATCTTTGCCCGACGCCCAAATCAGCAGATAACCTCCGGGCGGAACAATCGTAGCAGGAAACACCCATTGGCCTTCTTCCTCGCGATCGACACTGAGC
>JBDTOW010000123.1:0-8405 GCA_039933075.1 Verrucomicrobiota bacterium
AACACTATGTTTGTTCACTTGAACCCCAGCAGCGGGATGCCGATCTACCGGCAACTGTTCCAGCAGTTGCGCCAGCGGATCGTCAGCGGCCAGTTGGCTCCAGGCGAACAAATGCCTTCCGTGCGGGACCTCTCGGCCGAACTCAAAATCAATCTCCTCACGGTCGCCAAGGTTTATCAACTGCTCGAGAGCGAGGGCATGGTGGAATCCCGGCGAGGGTTGGGCACTTTCGTGCTCGATGGCCACACCACCCGTTCGCTGACGGAGAAACGCAAACTCATCGCCGACGCCGTCGAGCAGGTCGTGGCCGAGGCGCAGCACCTTGACCTGGAGGAAGCCGAAGTCGTCAGGCTCATCCGTCAACGGTTTGAACAAAGCAAAAACAACTCCTGAACTTATGGACGCTTACATCATCGAGACCAAAAATGTCTCCCGCTCGTTCGGGGGAAGCATGGCTGTGAAAGACCTCAACTTGCGGGTGCGACGCGGAAGCATTTACGGTTTTCTCGGCCGCAACGGCGCGGGTAAAACCACCACCATCAAGATGCTGGCCGGCTTGATCTGGCCGGATGCCGGGGAGATCCGGGTCAACGGTGTCGAGCCGGCAAAGTTCACCGTCGCGGACCGTTGGAAAATCGGCTACGTTTCCGAACGCCAGATTCTGCCGCCCGGCATGAGTGTGAGGACACTCATCAACTTCACTTCGAACTTTTATCCCGACTGGGACTTCGCGGTGTGCGACCGGATCATAAAACGTTTCAAGATTGATCCGAGCAAACGCATCAAAGCGCTATCTCAAGGCACGGCACGGCAGGTGGCCTTCCTGCTGGCGATGGCGCAGAAGCCGGAACTGCTGATTCTCGACGAACCCGCGGCCAACCTCGACGTGGTGGCGCGGCGGGTGTTTCTGGAGGAAATGCTGGATTTGATCCGGGAGGAGAACAAAACGGTCCTGCTCTCCTCACACATTCTCAGCGACGTCGAGCGCGTGGCGGATGAAATCGGCATCATCTCCCAAGGCGTGCTTAAGATCAGCGAGTCACTGGATCGGTTGAAGGAAACGGTGAAACAAGTCCGCTTCTACGGATTTGAACGGGGCGTAAATGGGTTTGAAATTCCCGACGCCTTTCGTTTCAGCAGGAGCAAGGACGAGGCTCTCGCGACGTTGCGATTGCCGGACGAAACCACGCTCCCGAGGCTGGCGGCCACGCATCGGTGTAAATACGAAATCACTCATCTCAATCTGGAGAACATCTTTGTGGAAATCGTCCGGGAAAAGGAATGAACCATGAATGCGCGAACCCCTTTCTGGCCGCTATTAAGAAACGATTTGGGGATTGGCCATTACCCAGGAATTCCTTGGGCGCTGGGCTTGGGATTTTATCTGACGCTGTGGTTGGTCACCAGTTTTGTGCCTTTGCTGCTTCTGTTCAAAGCGTCTGAAGGCGACCTTGGGATTTTCTTCACGGCTTTTGGGAACCTGGTTGGTTTTGCCTTCGTTTGGTGGATGGCCATGACTAGCTGGCTATTTGCCTTTGCCTTGTTTCCTGGGATTTCGAACCCGATTCAGAGCGTCAGAGCCTTCGAGTTTATGTTCACGCGCGCGATTGACCGGCGACGGCTTTTCCGGACCCGGGCAGCCGTCATCTATTGGGTGATGCTGGGGCCGCTGTTGCTCAATCTGTTGGTGTCTGCCGGCTCGCCGGAAACCACGCTCGGTCCCGATGCGTCCGATCCAGCCACAGCCACGCTCCGGCGAGAACAGTACCTAAAGACATTTCCCGACAGCCACCCCAAAGAAGGAAAATTCCAAGTGCAACCCGTGCCCAACGTCGTCCCGCACGGCGCGGTCGCGCTAAGTGCTTGGATTCTCTGGTTGGGAACTCTCGGGCTGCTCTTCATGCAAGGCTACTGCGTATTGCTTGCCCGACACGTTCAACACAATTCCTGGCTGACGTGCCTCGGCGGTGCGCCCCTTCTCACCGTTTGCTTGCTCTCCCTATTTGTTCCTCGGGTATATCCCCAGCTTTACGAGCAAAGCTTTCTGTTCTTTGCCCGGAATCACGTGCCGCTGTTGATCGGCTTATTAGTGTTGATCCCCGTGGTTCAGATCTTCTCCGAACGCAGATTTTGCGAATTGGAAATAATTTGAAGTCGCAACCTGACTTTCTTCATGAAAACCCCGCGCCAATTTCTGCCAGTCCTGAAACAGATGATGGGATTTTACCGGTTCGGACCGCTGCCGCTGCTTGGCTGGCTGAGCCTCAGCACAACCGTCCTCGTCGTCAGTTCAATTTTTTTGTTGATGCAACACCAAACCCAGCCGGACTTCATGGGGGCTCTGTTCGTCTGGTGCTGCATGACTTGGTTATTCCTGATGCTGGTCGCCACTCCCGTCCCATTCCAGATGCTCGGAGGACTCGTGTCGCTCGAATTCCTCTTCACGCGCGCATTAGACCGCGGACTCTGGTTGCGCACTGAACGTACCGCCGTGATGATTATTGCCTTGGGGCCGTTGATCCTGAATCTGCTGCTCTCACCGCTCTCGTCGAAGCTGGCTTTTGATCGTGCAGATGCAGGTTCGCCGGCAGCGGCGTTGCAGGAGCGTTATTTGAAAACCTTTCCCGGCAGCCAAATTGTCGCCGGGGATTCCTCCGGCCGATCCGAACAACTGGTTATTCGGCACGGGACGGAAATGTTTGCGGCCTGGCTGGTCTGGTCGGGGACGGCCCTTGTTTTTTTGATGGCGGGGTACTGGTCGCTCGTGTTCACGCGATGGCAACGTGCGGGATGGCATCACAGCAAGTCAAAATGGCGGCCCTGGCTTGTTGTCGCCATGATCCACTCGCCTTTTTACGTGCCGGTGGCGGTGCTGGTCGGATGCGCCGCGTTGCAGATTAATCCCTGTGAGGAAAGCTTTTTAATCTTTGCGCGCCATCCTGTTATCATGGTGCTCGCCTTGATCGCGCTGATCTTAATCGTACAACCTTGGAGCGAACGGAACATCAGAAAACTGGAATTCGAATTCTTCTGACCTTCCCGCGAACCTCCGCGTTCTGGACTCCGCACGCTACGATTCAATCGCCTCAACCCTCGACTGTCCGCCCAGCTCCAGTCCGCGCTATGCCGAAGGCCGGTCGTTGTTTGGCATTGCACAAATCTCGTTCCTCTGGTGTCTATTGAGCGAGCCGTCTCACTTCAAATCTAAGCAGACAACAATATGCTGAGCTATCGAGTCCTCATTATTTCCATTTTGGGATTGTCCATTTCGTTGCTGCCATGGCCACCGGCCAAGGCGGCGGTCCCTGAAGCCAAAATCGATATTCCCTTCAAGAAATTCGTGCTGACCAATGGCCTGACGCTAATCGTGCATGAGGACCACAAGGCGCCGATTGTGGCGATCAACCTTTGGTATCATGTCGGGTCCAAGAACGAAAAACCAGGCAAGACCGGTTTTGCTCACCTGTTCGAACATCTCATGTTCACCGGCAGCGACCATTTTAAAGGCGGCGGCGATCAGCGCGCGTTTTTCGAAGCCATGGAGCGGATCGGAGCCACGGACTTGAACGGCACGACCAGCAACGATCGGACGGATTTCTTTGAGAACGTGCCGAAGAATGCCTTGGACGTCGCGCTGTGGATTGAATCCGACCGGATGGGTCATTTGCTGGGGTCCATTGATCAGGCCCGGCTCGATACGCAACGCGGCGTGGTCCAAAACGAGAAGCGCCAGGGGGAAAACCAACCCTACGGCGTGACCGAGGAACTGATCACCAAAGGCACCGCGCCTCCGGGACATCCGTATTCATGGACGGTGATCGGCTCCATGGAGGATCTCAACGCCGCTTCTCTCACCGACGTGAAGGCTTGGTTTACGAACTACTACGGCGCTGCGAACACGGTGCTCGTCCTGGCCGGGGACATTGACGCCGACACCGCGCTCAAGAAGGCGGAGCAGTACTTCGGCGAAATCCCCGCGGGGCCGCCAGTTGCCCGATACCAAACCTGGATCCCCAGAATTGCTGGCACCCGCCGCGAAATCGTGGCCGACCGTGTCCCGCAAGCGCGGCTCTACAAGACTTGGAACATCCCGCCCTACGGCGAGGCCGACAACGTTTACCTCGACCTGGCGAGCGAGGTGTTGGTTTCGAGCAAGTCGTCCCGGCTTTACAAGCGATTGGTTTACGATGAGCAGATTGCCACCGACGTTTCCGCGAGCGTGGGACCGAGTGAAATCAGCGGGCAGTTTGCGATCGTCGCAACCGCCCGGCCCGATGGAGATTTGGCCAGGATCGAAAAGGCCATTGACGAGGAGTTGGCGCGATTCCTGGCGAATGGGCCGACTACGGAGGAAATGGAGCGGATTAAGGCGGGGAAGATCGCGGGCTTTGTGCGCGGCATTGAGCGTATCGGCGGCTTTGGCGGCAAGTCGGACGTGCTGGCAATGAATGAAACATTTCGCGGCGATCCGGGTTTTTACCAGACGCCCCTGAAATACACCCGCGAAGCAACCGCTCACGATCTGCAGCGCGCGGCCCGGCAATGGCTGACTGATGAAGTCTATATCCTCGAAGTCCATCCATACGCGAAATACGAAACCACAATCAGCACGGTGGATCGCTCGAAGCTGCCCACGCCAGGCCCCGACCCGGAAGTTAAGTTCCCATTGTTTGAGCGAGCCAAGTTGTCGAATGGCTTGAAGATCATCCTGGCCGAGCGGCATTCCATCCCGCTGGTGCGATTTAGTCTGCAAGTGGATGCCGGATACGCAGCGGACCAGTTCGCCATACCTGGCGCAGCAAAACTAACGCTGCAGATGCTGGATGAGGGCACCGCCCGGCGGACCGCGTTACAGATCAGCGATGAACTGGCATCGCTGGGAGCGAATCTGAACGCGGGATCAGACCTGGACTCGTCCGATGTAAGCCTGTCCTCGCTTACGTCCACGCTCGACCAGGCCCTCGAGGTTTACGCTGATGTGATCATGAACCCCGTGTTTCCCGAAGCTGATTTCCTGCGACTCCAGAAGCAGCTTCTCGCCGGGATTCAACAGGAGAAGAGCCAGCCGTTCGGGATGGCGTTGCGCGTGTTCCCGAAACTCCTGTATGGCAGCGGCCACGCGTACGGCAGCCCGTTGACCGGTTCCGGGACGGAAGCATCGGTCAGCAAATTGACTCCTTCCGATTTGCGCAAGTTTCACGACACCTGGTTCAAGCCGAACAACGCCACCCTCATCGTTGTGGGCGACACTACGTTGAAGGAGATCACGCCGAGGCTGGAAAAACTCTTCGCCTCCTGGAAGCCGGGCGAAGTGCCTGCGAAACACCTGGCCAACGTCGAGCACCAAAAGAGAGCATCGGTGTACCTGATCGATCGGCCTGGGTCCATCCAATCGGTCATCCTCGCCGGACACGTCGGGCTGCCGAAGTCCGACCCGGACAACATTGCCGTCGAGACGATGAACACGGTTCTGGGCGGCGCCTTCACTTCGCGCGTGAACATGAACCTGCGCGAGGATAAGCATTGGGCCTACGGCGCTGGGACCGTCCCGCTTGCAGCGCGAGGCCAGGGCCCGTTCATTGCCTACGCGCCGGTCCAAACCGACAAGACCAGGGAATCAATGGTCGAATTGGACAGGGAATTGCGCGGCATGTTGGGCCCGCGCCCAATCACCGGAGAGGAATTGGGCACAGCGCAGAAGAACCAGACGCTCAGCCTTCCCGGCCAGTGGGAAACCATCGGCTCGGTGGGCGGTTCCCTCGGCGAAATTGTGACCTTCGGCCTGCCGGATGATTATTTCGCCACGTATCCCAACAAGGTCCGAACTCTGACGGTGAACGACCTGACGAAAGCCGCCCAAAAAGTGGTGCACCCTGACCAGTTGGTCTGGGTGGTCGTCGGTGACCGCTCCAAAATTGAATCGTCCATCCGCGAACTTGGCTGGGGCCAGATTCAAATTCTCGATGCCGACGGAAATGCCGTGAAATAATTCGATCCCTACAATCCGAAACCGATCTGGGAGAACTTCCGCGGTCTTTTTCGCGCCATCGACACCGGCAACACGGGTCTGAACATCCCCGCTTACAACGGTGGGCTGTTTGCGGCAGGAACAAGGCAGGTACTGGTGGGAACTCCGGTCTTTGCGCCTATTGGGCTGCATTCGAGAAACCCAAGATCATGTTTCCCGAAATTACGTGGCGGCCAGAGTGGTGCTTGGATGTCACTGGGACTCTTGGCAACAACACTGCATATATCCTCCCGACAGACGACTCGTGGGTGTTGGCCGTTGCGAACGCTCCCATTACTTGGTGGTTCGCATGGCGCCGGGCCGTTCACGGAAAAGACGAGGCGCTCCGTTTCATTAAGGCGTTTGTTCAAGACCTTCCGATTCCACAGCCGACGCAAGAGCAGCGAACCCTGGCAGACGAGAGTGTCCGCCGCCTGATTGAAATTGCGACCCGCGAGCAGCAAACCCAGCGCACGGTGCTCGACTGGCTGCGGACGGAATACGCGATCGAAAAGCCCAGCAACAAACTCCAAGCCTTAGCCGAACTCGACTCCGACACCCTGGTGATCGAAGTGAAGCGCGTCCGCGACAAGAAGCTGCCGCTCACCTCGGCCGGACTTCAGGGATTGCGGGAGGAATACCTCCGCACCATCGAACCCGCCCGCGCCCTCGCCGCCGAAACGTTGAAGCTGGAATGCGCCCTCAGCGACCTCGTCAACCAAGCCTACGGCCTGACCCCGGAGGAAATTAATCTGATGTGGAAAACCGCCCCACCCCGCATGCCCATCCCAACGCCACCGCTATGACGCTCGCCCAATTCTTCGCCCTCAACCAAGAGCTCCCTGAGAAGTTTGAAAGAAGCGAACCCGCCTGAAGTCATGGATCCCGGAAAACAAGTCCGCCCGGAGCACGCACTGCGGAGAGTTATCGCGAAGTTAATCCGATATGAAGAGGAGCGCACAAAGGACTGGACGGCGGACGACTTCTACTTCTGGCCACTTCGCTTTGAAGGTAATCGCGTGCTTCACAAAAAGGGCATCAAATGGCGACTAGCAAAAGCGATAAAAGACAACGACCTGAAGTTTCCTTCGAGAGTCTTAATAAGTTGGAGATCTTTCTCGCACTCGGCTGGGAAGTCAGCCTCGGCAGCGGCATTCCGCCTTTTCACCAGTTCACAGACGAAGCCTTAGTGTCGTTTTTTCGCATGATTGGTTTGGGACAACTGACGCTTGACGCGCTTCGGAAAACAAGACAACGACTTGGTTTGGCCAAAACATCGGAACCGCTCGTCCGAGGTATTGAGCGTAACAAGGACAAGTTTCGTTTTGTTTAGGTGGACACCGCGAAAAAACGGTTGTCCACGCGCCTGTCGTTCCAGTGAATTGGGTTCGCAATAGTGGAACGCCGATGAACGGCGTTTACTGAGATAGCTATGGAATCGAAGCCAGAATTCGTCGAAATCGAAATGTGTGAGGTAAGCCTTCCAACTGATCCATATCGTGGCAACGGGGCCATGGGTTATTCTCGCGGAAACCCGGTTGCCCGCTGTGGAACACGGCGTTACAGTTTCTCCATGAGAACCGTTCCATGCCCTTTGCGTGTCGAGAAGGAATTACAGGTCGTGCTCCGGGAAGGCACTCGTCGCACGCCTCACCGAAAACAGGAGTTGATCCGAATCACACTCCGGCGTCACCTCCGCTCAGTCATCGAACAAGAGGCCACAAAAACACCAGGCCAACGGCTAACCAACATCGAACCGTGGCCGAAGGGCCTTTTGGAAAAGGCCTACAAGAGGGTCGGCGCCGAATGGGACAAGATCGAAACGATTGCCACTCGCGCACAAGGCAAGCCTGATTTCAAAGACTGATGAAGCCCTGGGATATTTACACCTGGGAATTTCCCGAGGCAGAAGATCACCCCGCTGTCATTCTCGGCACCGAAACACGCCTTGCCAGCAAGCCGAAAATAAACGTGCTGTTTTGCTCCAGCAAACGCGGCCACGCGCGAACCCGCGGAATTTGAAACCGTCCTGGATGAAGCAGACGGATTGGACTGGGCAACGCTCTGCAAGTGCGATTTGGTTTTTGCCGTCTCCAAGGATCAACTCACCCGCAAACGCGGAACCGTGAGCTCAGTGCGCCGCCGTCAAATCGCTGAGCGCGTCATTCGTGCTCTCGGTTTTGCCGGGCTTTAAATCCGGCAATCCCTTCTTGTTGGAGGGAAACGTCGGTTTCGTTTCTGACCGCCGACATCTGGCCTACAACCATTTTTACGAGTGTTACTTCTGGAGCATCGCTGCCTGGACGTGGAAAATGTCGTCACGACTTGCCCGCCTGATCGCCATACTCCCAGTCGTAAGGCACGCCTGTATCGCCAAGGATGAACTTGACCAGATCGG
>JBDTOW010000124.1:0-8338 GCA_039933075.1 Verrucomicrobiota bacterium
CATGCGAAGCCTCTATACTTTCTCTTTCCCCCGCCGCGCAGCGGCTTCGTTCAACCACCGAGTCGAGCGAACAGCCGCCAGCCGTCTCGATCTTGACGCCGTCGAAGAATAAGAGCACTGATTTCCGAAGTCTGAGGGCGTGGTCGGTGGTCGTCTCTCACTCGGTTCGTTGGGAGCAGTTCTCATTTTGGCTTCCGACCGCCTGAAGGCGGAACTCCGAACCCTGTAAACTGCCGTTCAAACGAGTTCGGAGTTCCGCGTTTACGCGGCCTCGGCTACGTTCCACGCATGTCTCAGCCCGAATACCGGTGGCGTCAACTCACACCCAAACAGCGCACAGAGTTGCTCGCGTGGCGCAAGGAGCGCGGGCGTCCTTGGCATTCGCCGCCGCATCGCCCGAACTTTGGCCACCTGCGTTTCCACCTCACGGCCGCCTGCTACGAGCATCGATCTTACATCGGTCGCTGCCCGGAGCGCATGGACGTTTTCGCGGGCGACTTGCTGGCCGTGTTCGCCGCCCACGCCAGCCAGACGTTTGCGTGGTGCGTGCTGCCGAGTCATTATCATGCGCTGGTCGAGGCTCCCAACATCCTGGGTCTGCTGCGCGAGTTGGGTTTGCTTCATGGACGAACGTCGCACGCCTGGAACGGCGAAGAGAACTCGCGCGGCCGCAAGGTATTCTTTCGCGCCGTGGAGCGCGCGATGCGAACCGACCGGCATTTCTGGGCCACGCTAAATTACGTGCATCACAACCCGGTTCATCACGGTTACGTCGAGCGTTGGACGGACTGGCCCTGGAGCAGCGCGCCGGAATATCTGGCGCAGACGGACCCGAATGAAGCGAAACGCATCTGGCGCGATTACCCGATTGGAGAATACGGCAAAGGCTGGGACGACCCGGAGATGTGAGGACGTGCGCCGGGCGTTTGGAGTTCCGTGTGCGTTTGGAGTTCCGCGTTTACGCGGTCGGGAGCGCGCGAGTGGTTGAACGGGCCGCGTAAACGCGGAACTCCGAACATCAGATCCCGCCTGACGGCGGCTTTAGCCGGTTCTTGGTCTCACCTGCGGCCATAACGAGAATTGCTGCTTCGTTGGGCTTCGTTCGACCGTCCCACTATTTATGTGCTTCTTCAGAAAACCGCGTGTTCGGAGTTCGCATCAAATGGGAGGGACAACTTCCACGTTGTCCGTGATCGAGTATCCGCAGTTCAAATCTCGTATGGTAAGCCCAGGGTGCTGCGAGGGTGAGGGCTCACCTAAATCATCTGGCGCGCTTGGTCCAACCGTTTCATTTTGGGATTTGGAATCAGGCCTGTTGACGTCTGATTTGCAGCCTGTACCATTTCCATATTCAACCTCCTTCGCAACGTAGTAATTTGATCGGCAACACTAAAGATAAACTTATCCTGCGCCGATGCTGCCTTATGAAGCGCACAATACGCCATCGAATCACTGAATCACTGAATCACTGTTAGGCGTTTCCTCGCGTCACCCATGAACGAAAGCATCCAATGCCACTCGAGCAGCCAACGATTTCCGAATTCAGCAACGATCTTCAGCCCGATGCGCACAATCTATTTCAGGCGTGGCGCACAGCCAACCCGGACGGATTCTTCCTCAACTGCAAGACACGTCGGAGTTCTGTTCTTCACAGCAGCGAGTGCCATCACTCGGGCGATCCCACTTGGGAACGCAGCGAGCAGGAGGGAGACCTCGGCGAGAAACACAAAGCGTTTTCGACCGATTACGAGCTTTTGGAGCAGTGGGCAGCGCAGCACTGCTACGCCGTCCGCGATTGCCTCCATTGCATCGAATACACTCCAGACGAACCAGCAATTCCAAAAAAAGCCTAACGGATGCACCGAACTCCGCGATGACGCCTCAGTTATGTACCGAGAGCCAGCGGCGCGGGGTCGGTGATCTGTGTCGTTGGGCGCTTCTTTGCAACGAGTAACGCTGTGAAAACGATAGTCTTGATTTCATGTGCAAGCAAAAAAGTGCATCATAAAACGAACGCTAAAGACTTGTACATTAGCCCTCTATTCGCGGGCAATTTGCGATACGCGAGAAGCCTAAAGCCAGATGGCATTTTTATCCTTTCTGCAAAACATGGTCTTTTGGGACTGGATGAGGAAATCGAGCCTTACAATACGACACTAAAGGATATGCCACCTGCCCAAATAAAAGCATGGGCTAACAAAGTGGTTGAGCAACTCAAGGGGCAAGCAGATTTACAGAGCGACCATTTCATCTTTCTCGCTGGAGAGAAATACCGGAAGCATCTTGCGCCACACTTGGCATCCTACGAAGTCCCATTACGGGGAATGCCAATAGGCAAACAGCTAAAATATCTGGCGACTCAAGCACATGAGCCAAATCTGCCATGAAGTACACCGTCTTTTTTCAGACCTTCCCAAGCTGGAGTTTCCATTCGACACAGGTAGAATCCCTCGAAATGGGATTTATGTCCTTTTTGAAATGGGAGAACTTGCCCACCAGGTAGATAGAATCGTCCGCATCGGAACTCACACTGGTAACAATCAATTGTCATCAAGATTAGAACAGCACTTCATCAAAGAAAACAAGGATAGAAGTATTTTTCGGAAGAACATAGGCAGGTCGATTCTAAACGGAAATAGAAACCCATTTCTTGCTCAATGGGAAATTGACCTGACGACCAGCGACGCCAAAAAGAAATACACAGGAGCGATTGACCAACGGCAACTTCAAGCGATGGAGAAACGGGTTACTGACTATATTCAGCGCAACTTTCACTTCGTTGTTTTTAGAGTGGACGAGAAAGCAAAGCGGCTTCTTTGGGAGTCAAAAATCATTTCCACCGTTTCTTCGTGTGATGAGTGCCGCCCGTCAGAAAACTGGCTTGGTTTACGGTCGCCTAAAGACAAAATTCGGGAAAGCGGGCTTTGGCTTGTCAATGAACTTTATAAACAGCCTATGTCTGAAAACGATTACGAAATGTTGAAAACAAATGTCCTGGGTCAACCATAAAAGCACCCAACGCTAGCATGCGAGCGAGCGCCCTCGGATTGCCTCTTTAGGGTCAGGTTCTTCCAAGTCATTGTCCCGCGTGGCTCAGCTCGTTAGGCGGCCCCACAAGCGATGAACGAATTCCCACCATCCGTCCAGAAGAAGCTCCGGTACTACGTCTACGTCTATCTTGATCCGCGGGACGGCGAGGTCTTCTACGTCGGCAAGGGCAACGGTAATCGCGCCTTCGCTCATCTCTTGGAGGGTGCAGGTAGCGCAAAGACCAAGCGCATTCGCGCCATCAGACGCGAAGGCGGCGAGCCAGCAATCGAGGTCCTGGCCCACGGCCTCGACGAGCCGACCGCATTCAAGCTCGAAGCTGCGGCAATTGATCTACTGGGAAGGCACAAACTTACCAACCTCGTGCGCGGCTTGGGTTCGGCGATCGCCGGCCGGATGACCGTCCTGCAGCTCAACGCTCTCTATGCACCGAAGCCCGCGGTGTTCAAGCATTCCGCGGTGCTCATTCGGATCAACAAGCTGTTTCGCTACGGCATGACTGAAATCGAGCTATACGACGCAACTCGAGGAGTGTGGCGCCTCAACCCGGAGGCTGCGGCCGAGCGGTTGGCCATGCCGGTCTTCGACCGAGTTATCCAAGAGGTCTACGAAGTCGAGCAGTGGCTCCCCGCTGGCTCTACCCTTTCCACGAGGGGCAGGCTCAGGTCACGAGGTCGCTATGAGTTCGTGGGACGTATAGCCATTTCCAGCATCCGCGATCACTACCGCTACAAGTCGGTCGACAGTCGTCTCTCACCTGGCAATCAGAATCCGCTTCGGTACGTAGAGCCAGGGGCACGCTGACCGATGACAAGTACAATGGCCACGATGGATGACGCCGCCGCGCAGTACCTCGACAAATGGATGCTTCACGAAGAGCCGATATATGTGGCGCTCCTTGCCACCTCCCCCGAGAAGCGGCGCCTCGCTCTTGGCCGGGCGGCCACCTACTTTCGAGTGGTTCGCAATCTCCGGCGGTACGAGGATGAACTCGGTGTTCCAAGGTTCGAACCCCTTCGTCAGTGCGTCGACGCGATCTCAAGTCACGATGCTTCAAACGAGCATTTCACCGTTGCCACCGTGTCGCTCGGTCGGACGATTGCCTCAGAATACGGGGGCAAGAATTATCTCTCACTCGCTTCAAAATTACTCTGGATGCGCTTCCGTCATCCCTTCGTGATCTACGATAGCCGGGTTCAGAAGGCTCTGCGCACTCCCTCAGGCGACTACCACGCCTACGTGACAGCCTGGCACGCACGCTACGCGCCAAGGGAGGCCGCCATCCGGAGCGCGTGCAGTTCTCTGACGGCCTCTCTCCCAGGCCTCAGGTGCGGTCCGGCCCTCACGGACGCCCACGTTCGTCAGATTGCCGCCGAGGAGTGGTTCCGTCGGCGCGTCATGGATATCTTCATCTGGCTGGGTGGCGCTTAACCCGAGCATGAAGACTGACGAGGCCGCCCGCGGGCGGTGACCGGGTGGGCGCCGGCGTTGCGGCCTCGCAGCTTATGCTCACCTCTGATGTAATCCGACAAATGTTTTTTTAGAGTTTTTCGCGCTGGCATCGGCAAACGGTCAACGTTTGATGAGGTCGCCGCGGAATTGGCTCGCTGGGCCAGGTGGCATTGGTGGCGCACTGGCCTGAGCTTTGTCGCCCTGACTGCAGCGGTGATGTCGTTGTGGGGTCTCAGATAGGTTGAATATGGAGGAGGCCGGTTCAGCGCTTTGACGAATTACCACGCAAACTCCAGCAGTGACACGGCGCGTCGCGGGAGTTTGAACCTCAATGTTGCCCGGCCATTTTGCACATGGACAATCTCAGCCGTACTCAGCGCGGCGAGGCGGCCGGCGTTTTCGAGTTGGGCGTATTGCTCCGGCGTCGGCTGTTGCGGCGAGCCGATCCGCTTCCACGCGGTGAAAGCGTTGCTGTGGTTTTCGTCGATGCGGAAATGCTGGAGCTTCACCTCGCCGTTCGCGAGCGGGAGACGGTTCAACGTCAACTCGACGTCCGCTTCCAGCCCGGGCAAATCGTCGTCGTGATAGTGCCAGGCGAGGACACAAAGTTTGTTTTGGTCGAGGCTCGCCAGGGCGGATACGTCGGGTTTGTCACGCACTCCATTCCGGACGATCTCGTCGAGCGACATGGCCGCGTCGCTTTCCACCGCGAGGCGTTGGCCGCTCATTTTGGCAAACAGGCGGAAGACGTTGAGCACCGGCTTATCGATCCCGTTGCTGGCGAGCGAACGGAAGCCGGCGAAGTAAGGCTGGTCCTCGAACTCAAACGCCCAGGTCAGCGCGCCTTCGAGATTCACCCCATGTTTCTCGGCGAGATCGTGTTTGCGCGCGAAGCTCGCGGCGGTGTAGCTCGAATACATCGTCCCGTTGCGATACGCGAGCGCCGGTCCCTGGCACGCCGCGCAACCTTCGGGGTCTGATTCACCGATGACGATGGGTTTGCCTTTCAGTTCGGGATACGACGCGATGATCCGGAAACCGTCTTCAATGGCGCGCAGTTGATTCGCGATGCCCATTCGCACGTGGCCGTTGGTCGTGACCGGCGCGCCCTTGGCGTGAAAGGAAACGAAGTCGATGGGCGTGCCGACTTTTCCCGTGGCGTAATTCGTGCCGCGCAAACAGTGCTCGAGAAAATCCCGCGTGAACTGCCCGCCGCTGCCCGCCGTGTCCGCGCCGCCCACTCGCGCCGTTGGCAAAGCGCGGCGCACGGCATCGATGGCGTAGTCGTGGAGTTTGCGAAATTCCGCCGGCGTCCCGCGCCAGTAGCCGATGTTCGGCTCGTTCCAGACTTCCCAGTACCACGACTCCACTTCGGCGCGCCCGTATTTCTCGACGCAATGCCTGGTCCATTGGAAAACGAGTTCCGCCCACTTCGCGTAATCCTTCGGCGGATAAGCCCAACCGGTGTAAATCTCGTCGTAGCGCGCGCGCGGCGTCCAATTGTGCTGATACGGATCGGGCT
This sequence comes from Verrucomicrobiota bacterium, assembly GCA_039933075.1. GTDB lineage: Bacteria > Verrucomicrobiota > Verrucomicrobiia > Limisphaerales > JACPZS01 > JBDTOW01. The sequence continues at coordinate 6,023 of JBDTOW010000124.1, forward strand.
TGATGGAAAGGTCCTTCGGCATGAAACCAATTTGCGCGTACGGTCGCACGCCGCGTTCGAGATACGTGTCGAAAATGCGATCGAGAATCGTCCAGTCGTAAACTGGCTTGCCTTCCGCATCCTCCGCGTACGCCCCCGTCGACCCCCACTTCAACGCGGGCGTCCCGTCGCCGGAGGTCAGCAGATTGTGCGCGCGGAAGAAAACTTGTTTCGGCGCGAGCTCGCCGAGTTCACCGATCAGCTTCCGGCCATGTTTCATATAGGCATAGTTCGGCTCGTCCGCGCCGAAGAACCGCCAGATGGGTTTCAACGCGCTCGCGGGCCTGGCCGCGTCCACGCGAATGGAAACTGGAAACGCGTTGGTCGCGGAGGTGGAGCCGCTGACCGCCGGGTCAGCAGCGCTAGCGACACCCGCGAACAGAATCGTCAGCGAGAGAGAGAGCATGATGTTTCGCATAGATCCAAAAAGGAGCAGTTGAACTCAACAGAAGGTAACGAAGAGAACGAAGAAAGAAAGACTTGAGACAGCCATTAATGGATCCAATGGTTTACCGACAAGATGAATGCCGACGCGCATTGCAATCCGATGGAACTGCCTTCGGCTTCGTTTCCTTCGTTGCCTTCTGTTAAATCGTTGAACCGTTAAATCGTTGAACTGCCGTTCCGCGCCTGAACGGCGCGGGGACGCCGCAGCGCGGCGTCCCTACCACCGTGTGAAGTTTCCGGACTGGCACATCACGGATGCGGTTGCGCCAGATACTCGAGAAGCGCCTTCAAGTCATCCGGCGGCAGCACCTCGAAGCCCGTGGGCATGATGGAGACTTGAGAGGCGTCCAGGCTCGCGATGTTCTTGCGCTGGACGATGTGTTTTTGTGCCGTGGTGTCCAGAATTTCCACGGTCGTTTGTGTTTCGGTATCGAGGCGGCCAGAGAAGGTTTCGCCGTCCTTGGTGGTCACGTTCCAGAGGCGGTAGTTCGCTTCCACGGAGCGGTTCGGATCGAGGATCTCTGTCAGGATTTCCGCGCGATCGCGGACGGCAATGCCCGTCAGGTCGGGCCCGACTTTTCCGCCCTGGCCGTCGAACAGATGACAAACCGCGCAAGTGGCGGTGAAAACTTCCTTGCCGCGCGCAATGTCGCCTTTCTCTTTCGCGAGCGGCAAAAGCTTTTTCACAATTTCCTCGCGATCGGCGGAGATGGCATTGCCGCTCGTGGATAATCGCTCGGCGCGGCGCGCGATCGACGAATTCGGATTTTGTTTCAACTGCGACCATTGATCGGCGGCCAGGTCGGTGCGGTTGATGGTGTCTTTCTCGACCGCGTCGAGCAGCGCGCGCGTCCACTCCGGGCGGCGCATCAACGCGGCAACCGCATTTCGGCGGGTGCCGGGCGTGAATTGTTTCCAGCTCGCAATGACCGCAGGCCCGGTCTCTTCGCTGCGGCTGCCGGTCAGCGCATTGACGAAGCCCGTGGCGAGCGTAGGCGGCGAAAGCAAGGTCACCTGCTTGAGCACCAACTCGATCATCTCCGGCCTGGTGTCGAGGCCGAGAAGCCGTTTTGCGGCGGCCACGCGTTGGTCGTCGTCGGCGGAGGAATCCGTGATTTGCCCTTTCAACGTGTCGATGATGGCGGCGATGTTCGCGCCAAAGAGTTGCGTCTCGCCCCAACTCTGCGCCAGGGCGAGCAAACGGTCGCGCGCCGATTCCGGCATCGACTGCATCAGGCCGGTGAGCATCTTCTTGTCATCCTCCCCAAGCGTCGGCGACTTGTCTTGCGGCCAGCCTGACACCAGGCCATCGAGGACGGGCACCGCCAACGCGAGTGAGGCACCATTGAGCGCCACGAGGGTTGGAACAATGCTCTCGACCGGGCCGCGCTGCGCGTAGTGATTGGTGACGAGCCGGAGCACGCGACCGACTTCTCCCGCCAGTTCGGAACCCGGCGCCAAAGTGAGTTCGATGTCGTCGAACCACGCCGTTCCCGTAACGCGGCCCCAGCCGCCGAACAAACAATTGATCGTCACCTCCGTCATCTGGCCGGAGTTGAAGTTCAGTTGCACCTGAGTCCAGTCGTTGTCGCCGCTCAGGGCTTTGGTGCCGCCGTGGATCGGGTCCTGCATCTCGTGAATGTTCAGCATCGCGCCGTTGGCTCGGCCGACCTTCTGGACGTTTTCTGTTTTGATCCATCCGGTGAGGCGATATTCGGTGCGCGGCTTGACCGGCACTTGCACTGCCCAACTCACGTCGCCACCTTGCACGGAGGAAATCTTCGCGCTGCGTTTGCCGCTGTGGCCGAGATCCGCGAGCGTTAATTCCCC
>JBDTOW010000125.1:0-8337 GCA_039933075.1 Verrucomicrobiota bacterium
AGTGACGTTCAGCCATGAATCCGAGACGAAGGAGACAGCTCTGGATCTGGATAGATTCGTTGCTGAAGTGGTCTTCGTGCTTCGCCGCAGCTTTGATCGCAGAATCAAAGTGGAACACTTTGAGGATTCATCTCCCACGTGGCTGGTGCATGCCGATGCAAACCTGATGATGCAAGTGTTATTAGCGCTTTGTCTGAATGCGCGTAATTCTATGCCAAATGGCGGCGAGCTATCAATTCGCGTTGCGAAGGCCCAATTTTCTTCGACAGAGTCCGTGCCTCCCCGGAAATCTGGAGACTTTGTGAGGTTAACTATTGGCGACACCGGAGAAGGCATACCGCCGGAGTTGATAAGTCGGCTGTTTGAACCATCCTTTGCCGGTAGCGATTTCGAAAAACGCGTGGGTTTCGGGTTGTCGATTGCCCAGAGTATGATCGTGGCATTCGGCGGCTGGATCGAGGTAGAAAGTATTAGTGGACACGGGACCAAATTCGACATTTATCTGCCCCGGCTCCTTCAGGAGGATGTTCACTCTGGAGGAACTGTTACGGCTGTGCCAGGCTGTGCCGGAGTCTCGCGATCTTGACGGCCATGAGGCCATTCTTGTAGTAGACCACGAAGAGTCGCTGAGGGTACTGATCCGTTCGATTTTGGAGTACCGTGGCTATCGAGTCGTAACGGTGGCCACCGGAGAGGAGGGAGTTGAAAAATATGTTCAGACCCAGCCGCGATTCGATTTGGTACTGATGGATCCGGATATGCCACATTCGGCCGGATGGGAAGCGGTTGCCAAAATCCAGCAGCACGAGCCGGCAGTTGCAATTATTTTGCTTAGTGCCCGCGGCGTGGAAAATGAGCGAGCGATTCGATCGGGCATGACTGGCTTTTTGGCGAAGCCATTTCAAAACGGCGTTCTAGTTTCGCTCGTCAGACAAACGTTGGACCGGTGTCGGAAGAGGTAGAAAGCGAATATCCCCAATCCTTCTGCGGATCATGAATAAGAATTCCAGATCGGATGGCGGGCGGACACGTATGCCCGGTGCACGTGGCGCAGGTTTTGTTGAGATTTATCCAGAATTTCTTTTTGCTTTTGGGCTTTCCCACGCTGGGTGTTCAGAAGTTCCTGGTTTCTGAGTTCCAATGCAATGAGGTGCACGAGTCGCTCGCGAATCTCGCAAGCGATCTGCTTTCGGTCGGAATCCTGACAGCGAGCATCCTTTTTCAGCATATCAGCGGCTTGAATGATTTTGTCCTGGAGCTCTCGTTTCGCGTCCTGGCATTGATTAACCTGAGTCCATCCAGCAAAGTTGATCGCATGCGCTTCCTCGTCGCTCAAGACCCGCCACTCTTCGTAAAGAACCACCAGGTCGTGCTGGATGTTCATAAAACGAATCGAAAGGAACCGCTAGGCGCGGAGCGAGAGAGGTTCACTGGCGACTACTTTGTTGCTCGCTTCGTTTTGGAGCATCTGCGCCCAGGCATCACGTAGAACGGTTAAGCGACTGATAACTTCTTTGATTCCACTTGCGTCCTTCTGCCGGTTGCTCTCGTGGAGCCGTCGGTCCAAATAATCGTAGAGTCGGCGCATGTTCCACGAAAACTCTCCTCCGCGAGGCATATCCAGGGAAAGGTTGAGCTCGTTCACTATTGCCTGCGCACGGAGTATATTGTTGTTGACGGTTAGGTTATGCTCCAACGGATCGTCAACCGAAAACCCCACAAGCGCACGTTCTAGAAAACGAATCGCTCCTTCGAAGAGCATCACCACCAACTGTCCGGGAGCGGCAGTTTGTGTAGCAACCTGACGATATGACTGCCAGGATGGAAATCGCTTCATAAATTGAAAAGTACTTATTCGCTGTCTGAACCTAAATTGATTGCCAAAAGGCGGGCAATCCGCAGCATCGCGTAAGGTGGGGGATAATTGACGTCTTGAACCAGTCTTTTGGCGCGTTCGACTTCTTCGGATCTGACTTCCGGAAGGTCGTGAAGCGAGCGATTGAGATCGGCTGCACGATTGAAGTCAGCTCGATCGATTGCCGCTTTGGGTTCGGGTGGCGTCTGGGGCCTGACATCCGTTCTCGCTATTTGCCCTACAAAATTGTTTGGATCAATGTGCATACGTCCTTGCTTCTTAGCCTGGCAGGCGATTTATTTATCAAACTATTCTTCATCCCTGTCTTCGCATTTATCGGTTGAGTCATCAATTACTTTAGAATCACTTTATCGCGTTGGCAGTGTCGCAAAAAGTGCGTCGAGACTGTATTGCGCGAAGCGTTCCGGCGTGCTAAGAATGAATTGCGAATCTGTGGCAGCACCATCCTTGAAATGTTCCAGGTAATATCGACGGGCACCACTAGCTATTGCTGTCCTTGCGCTGTCGAATACCTCATCAACGGACCACCACGTGCGAGGCTCCTTGGCATCCACTAGCTGAAGTCGCCAACCGACCGCCAACGGCCTGTACGGGCGATACTGCGTGAGCTGACAAAATAGAACTCCATCGCATCCGAATGATGCGCGTAGCTGGTCGAAAAATTCACGTGGCAGCGTTTCCGCAGATGTCCAATTCCTCTGACCGGTCCAGCGCGCAAGGTCCGCTGCGGTCACAAAAACCAATTCAAATGCCTGGGATTTCTGGAGTTCAAGCTTAAGCAGGGGTTCCAGAGACTCCCGACCCGCATCAATCGTGGCATCACTACCAGTGACCGACAACGGCAGGACTGCAAGGCGGCGAAGGGAGTCAGGCAGATTGGCGCTCTGTCGATGCACGTTTTTTGGTTGATAGCTTGGACCGAGAGCCATCGTTTCGGGAGTGGGCAGCGATGTGCATCCGAATAGCAACAACGTCGATGCCGTTCCGATTAGACGAATTAGACGTTGGGTGAGAAGGATTTTGATGGGTCGCGGGGCAATTAATGGATTACTAGTAGGCGCGTAGCATTTCATGGAGCTTCTCTAGTACATATTTGCGAAGTTGTTTCGGCCAAGGAATCATATTCTCTTCGAAAGCGGTGGACCATACTCGGACTATCGGCAAGCCTAAAAAAAGGTTTAGGAACGCTCGAGGCTTGGTGTCACATTTCCCTTCGCCGCTTTGACAAACTGCTTCTGCACAAAGTGTTAAGCGATTCAACCGACCGATTATTTTAGGGGAAGTTTTTCTGCAAAAACTGCAACTGCTGAGTCATCTTTGCCTGAGCCGTTTCCATTGCCACAAAGCTGTCGGTCAGTTTTTGCTTTATGGACAGTACAAATCGTTCTTGATAGCTGATCTGAACATCAAGGGCACTAATCTCTTTGGTAAGGTTGTCCTGGTGGGTTATCAGGGCGCCTCCCTCACCAATAGTTTTATCCAAGTAGGAACTGAGCCCTGTCGTCAGGCCGTTGGTGGAGTCGGTGAAAAGATCTCTGACACCATTCAAATCATTGGTGAGCGCGCTGTCTAATTTCGCACTGTCTCCCAGCGCGAGCGTGTTATCGTTCCCGTTTGAAACGTATCCAATACCCTCCAAACGCCTGAGAGTTCCGGACAGACCGGTAACGTCGGCGTTGAGCTGGCTTCGCAAGCGCGAAGCGATGTCGGACGCATCCGGCTCATTCCCGAGAACGCCGATCGTCACCTTGCCTTTGGCATCGGTGGAACTTGCCGTTTGTGTATCAATCAGGGACTGGGTCTTGTTGTACTCCGTGATGAAGTCCGCGATGGCGGCTTTAATTTTAACCGAGTCACTCGCGATGTCGACGGTTGTGGACTTTCCCTCTTCGAGGGCTGTTACCGTCAATCCGGTTAATCCCGATGTCGCTTCGGAGATTGTGTTAGACTGACTGATTAGTTGGCCCCCACCGTTGATCGTATAGAGCAGGTTGTTCCCTCGTTGCAATGTGCCACTCGATAGTTTGGTTGCGGCAAGAAAGTTACCAGTCACATCCTCAAGCGCCACGCCGATGTCGCCGGTCGTTTTGCTGGTTAACGTGAAGCGGTCGCTCACTGAGTCGTAGCTGGCCGTAACACCAGCCGTCGAATTGTTAATCCGAGCGAGGGTGTCGGACATGGAATCCGTGGTGGCGTTGAAGGCGATTGATACGCCGTTGATCTTAAATTCCCCCAGGCCGCTGCCGCCGTCGGAGATCGGTGTCGAGAGATTCGAGTTAGCAAGCGTGTTGCTTAACGGCGCAGCGCCGAGCGGTGAGTTGCTGTTTATGGTTGCGGTTCCGTTGTTGTAAAGCTTGGCAGCTTGCAGAAAATTACTGGTGTCAGTCGCGCTACCCAGAACGATTGCACTGCCGCTACTTAACGAAATCCTGTCAGTTGCCGCATCGTAACTGCCGGTGACTCCACCACTGGTGGCTGTGCTAATCTTGTCGAAAACCTGCTGTAGCGAATCGCTCGTTGCTAAAATTATCTGCTTGCCGCCGACCGTGAAAGTCCCGGCGGTGACACCGGTCGCGAAACTCGCGCTGCTGATGACCAACCCCGAAACATCATTCGTAGGATTAAGTGGCTTGGCGGCGTCCGGCGAGCCTTGCTGCGCGGCGGCAGTAGCTAGCTGCGAAAATGCAAACGTGTAGGTTCCAACCGCGGCACCCTCATGGGCGGTTGCGGTGGCTATTGTCGAATCGCCGGTCTTGGCGATACGGCTGTTGAATAGGGTGGGATCTTGCAGCGCGTCGACCCGATGCTTCAGCACGCCCAACTGAGTATTCAGACTGGCATAAGCATTGTTGACTTGCTGCAAATTGCTCTGCGTGGTCTGGATCCGTCGCTCTGGGGTCCTTTCCACTTCGGTGAGTTGGTCGACTAGAGTTTTCCAGTCGAACCCCGATGCCAAGCCTGATACTCCTAAGTCCATATGTTCGCCTTTTCTTATTTATCGTCTGAAATTGAAATTGCTAAACTATCGCGAGTCTCGGTTTGTTCGGCCCCCTAACGGAAAACTCGGACGGCGCTTGCGCGCCGCCCGAGAGTATAGGCCACCTACCGAGACTCTCTTATTGGAGTAGTCGCAGCGCGGACTGCGGACTGGAATTTGCCTGTGATAACATCGCCGTGCCTGCCTGGACGAGAATGTTGTATCGGGCAAACTGTGTGCTTTCGCTTGCGACATCCACATCTTTGATGCGGCTGTTTGCAGCGGAAAGGTTGTCCTTCAGGACACTCAACTGTTCCGAGGTGTAGGTTAAACGCGAGACGCTGGCCCCAAGGGTGGCGCGATCCGACGCGAGTGCCGTAATCGCCGCTTTGACATTGGTCAGAGCGGTAGCTGCTGCTCCCGTTGTGGCTACACCGCTGCCGGTGGCCGTGGCATACGCACTTGCACTCAGGTCAATTCCTGACATGGAGAACGATCCGCTATCGCCATCGGTGGTCACCGCGAGGTTCGCGGGACTAAACAGGCTGACCCCGTTAAAGTCCTTGGTGGCCACGTCACCAATGTATGCTCCCAAGGTGGTGAATTCCTTGCCATAGAGGGCGCGATCTGCATCTGTCTTTGTGACATCCTGTGAGAGGATGGCCAGTTCGCTCATACGATCCAGCGCCTTGCTGACTTTCTTTAGAAAGCCATCTTGGGTTTGGCTGAATGAGATCGCGTTGGCGACGTTGTTATTAGCGGCTTGTGTCCGATTGATCTGAGCATCGAAACGCATAGAGACAGCCAATCCAGCGGCATCATCTTCAGGCGAAACTATTTTCGAACCGGAAGACAAGCGCGCGAGCGACTTGGCCAACATTGCTGACGATTCCGACAGTAAACGAGCACTGCTTTGAGCCGATATATTTGTATTGATAACCATAAGACTCCTTCCATGAGTCACCCCTTGCGGGGTTTATTTCTGACGGCATCCCTGCCGCGAGGTGACTTTTTATCTGAGGCAGTCACCGATTTCCTTGTTGGCCCTTTATGGCTGCCAACCGCCTTGTCTAACGACAAGACGGGTATCGGAAAGTCATGCGATCACTTTAGGAAAATTTATTCTTTGTCGGAATGAGCCTCTCATGTCCACACGCAATACGGCAACCGCTTCGCAAACTCGGACGGTACTGCGTGCCTTTCGAGACGATCGACCCTCCCGAAAAGACGATCTTTGATCAGAGGCGGCGGAGTGGTATGCGGATGGTATTTGAGTGCCGTAACACTTCCATGCAAGCATGGACGAAGCTCGTGCGGCCCGGCTCTGAATTGGCGCCCAAGGAGTGTAAGGAAGGGCGAGTGGTCCGTTTTCTTCGAGCACGTCTTCGAGAGTGATTACGGCGAGGGCGCGAGGACTTACGCGAGGGTCGCCTGACGCCATGGGAGGTTCTCACTACGTCAATCTGTCAGGCGCGGTGCCCAACATTGCCCGGCTTTCGTTCCGGTTCACCCATGCGATGAAGCCGAGTGACCTCAGAGCTGGACAACCCCACTACTCTACCGGGACCGCGTTGGCTTCGGCCCGGGCTGTTTCCAGCATCTGCACCGCAGTGGGAACCACCCGACGCAGTGATTCCATGCACTGATTCAGCCCGTGGATAATTTTCCCGGCGTTGGCGGCCAGCAGCCGGCGATACCAGGTTACGAATTCCTGATCCACGTGCCCGGCCATCTCCGCCGGCACCGGTTGCAGCGGCTTGTTCAGCAGCGTCTCGCAAATGATCAGCGCGGCACGATGGGAAGGATTTGACGCTGCGCCGAACTGCTTCCAGAGCGTGAATGCCCCGTCCGGCTGCCCGCTCAGGAGCAATGCCTGCGCGCGCTGCTGGGCGATACCACCGTGAGCAGGGAAGAACTTGACCGCTTCGCTGGTCCAGTCACAGGCGAACCCAAGGAAATTCGGCTTGCTCAAAGCGACGTGGCCGCCGAACTGCCAGATCATCGCATCGGACGGATCGGCGGTGCTGAGTTGGTGGACCCACTTCAAGGCTTCGACTTCATGGCCGTTCTCCGCGAGGAAGCGCGCGTAATCGAATTGAACCCCGCTCGACTTCGGGTCAGCTTTCACTGCCGCGAGAAACGCCTTGTCCGCGGCGTCCGCTTGCTTCAGCGCCGCCAGGCACAGCGCCAGGCAATGGCTCGGTCCGGCTTTGAGAATGTTCTTGTTGACCGGCGACAGCGCGGGCTTGTCCCGGTTGGCCAGGCATTGGCGCATCTGCTCGGCACCTTCGACAAAATTCTTCGACTCGATGCAAGCCAGACCGAACAGCCAGTGGAGCGACGCGGTCAATCCGCCGGCCTTCGCCAGCGGCGAACGCAGGACGCGCACGATCTCTGCGTAGTTTTTCATAGTGAGCAGGTCCGTACAGAACTGCGTCAACAGAGTCTCGCGCAACTCCGGTACCACTGCCTCCCTCGGCAGCGCGGACAAGGCGCGGAAAGCCGCGTCATACTGCTCCAGTCCTCCCTGCATGCGTCCCGCGCGGACCAGTTCCAGGCCCAGGTTCATTAGCAGGTTCGCCTCGCCCGGCATTTCTTCGAGGGCGGTTTGCAGCAAGCGCAGATTGCGTGCGATTTTATTGCGGCTCTTCACCATCTCTTTTGTGTAGCCGTGATGCAACAGTTTGATTGTTGCCAGCTTGTTTTCCAGCCCCCATTCCGCGCGGCGCACTTCCACGCTGCTAAAGACCTGCTCGTGGACCCGGCCGACGAAGAACAATCCGGGCGCATTGCGGAACAGTCGCGGGACGTAGCTCACGCCTTCGTCTTCGCGGCCCTCATCGATCATCGGCAGGCGATAAGCGATGGCTCCATTGTCTTGCATCGCCTGCAACAGCGCTTCTCGCTGGCCCGGCAGCAATTCTTCATCAGCGTCGAGGAACAGCACCCAATCGCCAATCGCGCGTTCCAGCGCAGCGTTGCGCGCGGCGCTAAAATCATCACTCCAGTCAAACGAATACACTTCCGCCCCGTAGCGGACGGCGATGTCGCGTGTCCAGTCGGTGGAACCGGTATCCACCACCACAATCTGCTGAGCGAGATCGCGAACCGATTCAAGGCATTGCCCCAGGAAGCGCTCTTCGTTCTTCGTGATGAGGCAGACGGTGAGTCGGGGAGGGCCATGTGTCTTGTATAACGATAGCGGTGGCGCGGGCAGCTCGGCTTTGACCTGCGCTTTCGAGGGAGGAGAGTTGAGGAATTGCTGGGCTGGCTTCCATTTCGGGGCGAGGGTGCGGGCGTGCTCGGCGAATTGCTTCGCTTGCTTCGAGTCTCCAGCGGTTTGCGCGATTTCGCCGAGAAGCAGGAAGGCTTCTGGATGGAACGGGCGAACGTTGAGAGCCGTGGTAGTTTTGTTCCAGGCCGGTACGAGCTTGCCCTGACGGAACAACTCACGCGCTTCGCCGAGGTGGCCGACCTTCGCGAC
>JBDTOW010000126.1:0-8334 GCA_039933075.1 Verrucomicrobiota bacterium
GCAATTCAGTTTTCGTTTTGAAATAAGCTTCACCCGCGTTGAGATGGGCGAGATGCTGGCCCTTATTGTCGGTGGCGCCACGGGCATAGAGGGAACCGCGTTCAATCCTTGGCTCGAACGGCGGCGATTTCCAAAGCTCGAATGGCTCGGCGGGCTGAACGTCGTAGTGACCGTAAACCAGGAAATGAGGTCGGCGGGCCGAGTGCAATCGCGGCGTCCTGGCGAGGATGACGGGGTTGCCTTGCGTCGGGCAGAGCCGCGTTTGCAAGCCGATCTCTTGGCAATGCCGCACCAGCCATTGGGCGCAAGCCGCCAGATCAGCGCGATGCTTTGGTTGGGCGGAAACGCTGGGAAAACGGAGGTACTCGCAAAGTTCGCGAATGAAGCGGGGTTCATTTTTTCGAAGATAGTCTTGTATGGCTTGCATTGGTGCGGGTCATTGAAGCACAAACGCGCCCGGACACCAAGGGTTCAATGCCTTATACCGGTTCGGACTGATAATCGGTTGAAGGGTGGATCATCCCAGTCCCGTAGGGACGACATCTGGACGACATCTCTGTAGTTGTGAATTCACAAAATCCGAAGCTCCTACGGACGCGCGTCCTGCTCTACGTGATCGCCGGCCTCATTAATTCAACGGCGGTGCTTCCCGGCCCTTATCCTCCTCTCGGTGTGGATCGGTGCGGAAGGGAGGTGCGCCAAAGCCTCATTGTTTTTTCAGCAGATTCTTCAATGCATCGAGCGGGTTGAACTTGGACGGAGGTTTGTTGGTATTCGTAAGCGAGTTGGTCCGGGAATTTGAATTTGTTTTTGTGTTGACTGCGGGTGTTCCATTACCCGTCAAAACGCCTCCGAATTCTTCCAAAATGTTCCCGACTTTGCCTCCGAAAGTTACGGGGAGTCCAGCGAGGGATTTGGCAAGGAGGCCCGCGATCATACGTTTGTCGATTTCGGTTTTTAGCCCGCCCAACGTGCCGGTCAATTTCACGAACGAGGGTAACTTGACGAAGGGGGCGTCAGGCGAGGCGTCGGCAGGCATTAGATTTGATTTCTGCGCGAGGGAACGACGCAGCGAGAAATCCACCGGCAGATTTACCGGCGAATTGGTCAACACCTCAGCGATGGGGATGACGCCGCGAGAATCGGCACGGAACGCATCGCTCAGCACTGTGAAGTGCTTCACATCAATTTTGCCGGCGCCCAAATCGACTTGCGTCTGGATGGCCCGCAACGGTGAATCTGTTATCTCCGGCATCCGGAGCACAACCGCGATCGGTGTGAGAATGGACCGGGCTCTTGGACTCAAATACTGGATGTTCGCGTTGGTGAAATTGAAGTTCAATTGGCCGGACAAATTTTTTTGCAGGCTCCGGCCGGTAACGCCGGCTCCCTTGACCCGAGCGTTCAGGAATAGATCGCCCTTATATTGGCCCTTGGTCACGGATGAAAAGGTATTGGCCAGCGGTTCAACCGGCACTTTGTCAGCCGTCACGGCAAGGTCATAGACATAGCCCGGCACACCAAGATTCAACGCGGCTGTCCCGTTGATGGGTGCTCCGTTCAAAGTCAGCTTGAACGGATTCAGGTTGAGTTGCCCCTGATTGAACTTCGCTGTTGCCTGCCAGTTTGTAACGGCGAGGTCCTTTAGGTAAAATCGCCCAACGTTGAGGTCCAGAGCAACCTGCTGAAGCGGCGATTTAACGGGTTCCGGCTCGCCGGGCGCCGAGCGGGAATCGGCCTTGCGTGGCTCGACCGCGACCGTCGCGGCGTTGGTTTTTTGGCCACCGGCGAATAGTTCATAATATCGGGTGGCATCGAGTGAATCGGCTCGCAAACTCAGTTCGCTCGGCGCAGGGTTGGTTTTGGCAAAGTCCAGGCTGCCTTTCAGGTCCAACACGTTTTTGGCGCGAGTTGTCGGTGTCAGCGTCAGAAGCATCTGACGCAGTTCAAGCCGCATCTGACGGAAGCCAGCATCAATCTGCAGTTGAGCGCTCAGCGGTTCTTTGGGAAAAACCTTCGCGGGATCGTCCACGACGACGTTGGCGAGTTTGAAATCTCCTTTCAGACTGGACTCGCCCTCGGGGTCGTACGCGACGGACCCGCTGGCATCGACCGAGGCCTTGACGAGCTTCTTTTCACCGAGTTGAGGAGCCAGGAATGGTCGCAGGGCGGCGGCGTTCAGATCGAGAGATTTGAAAGTGAATTTACCGGATTTTTTGGCCACGTCGAGTTTGCCGGTCACGTCGATTTCGCCGCCGGACTCGTATCCCTGTCGGACGCCCAAAGTGGCGCGCTGGACTTGGAGGAACTGGCCTTCACGCTGGACGCGATAGTCCAGGCTTGTCTGGAAACTCTGAAAGTCCAAATCGCCATAGCGGCCGGTGAAGTCGGCGAGAACCAGATTTCCGGACGCCTCCTGCGCTGCGCCTTTGACTTGAACAACGCCGCTAAACTTTAGTGTTCCCGCTTGCGCTGTCAGCGGAGGCATCGAATATTCCTGGAGCACGCCGGGAAGGGATACATCCAGGCTGGTTTGGAAGCGGAGATTCCGGTTGTCGATCATATAATCCACCGTTCCGTTGGCGGTGATTAACGATCGTGTCCGGCTGGCCAGCTCGAAACGGAATGAGTCGACGTTGATTCGTTTGAAGTTCTCCAGCGCGCCGCTCAATTTGAATTGCGCGCGGGCATGCTCGAATTGGTTGGTTTTCCAACGAATGCTGAGTTCTTGCACCTGCGACGACAGATCCGCTTTGATTTGGTTCCCGTCACCTTGGGAAACGACCTGGACTTGAAGATTCGCGGTGCCGGCGGGCGCGATGTCATTGAACAAGGCTTTCCATTCGGCCAGGTTCAGATTGGTGACGGCGGCTTGAAACGCCGATTCCTTAAACCCACTCGTCCGTGTGCCCCAGGAAAGATTCATCGGACGATCCAGTTTACCGCCCAGGATTTCGGTTTGCCCTTGCCTGGCTTGGAGCCGGAGCGAACGCACCACCGCCGTTCGTTCCGTCGCGTCAAAGTTGACTTGGTAATCCAGCTCGACTTCCAGCGGCGGCGTGGAAAAATTATTGCGCTTCAGCGTCACTTGCGTTCCCGTGAATTTTCCGTCGGCGGACACCTTCTTCCCGTTCTGCGACAAATCGATCACACTCCGCGAGTTGAATATGGAACGGTCGAAATCGAGTCCGTGTTTCGCGCTGAACAAATTCAGCACTTGCCGATCGATGGCGGATATGTCCAGGACAAGACGACCCTCGAATTTGGCCAGTTCTAACGGGCCGCTAAGTTTTGCCTGGCCGAGTTTTTGGCCGCCGCGTTCAAAACGCAGAGTGAATTGCCGAAGTTCCTTCGGGGTCAGGTCGCATTCCAGCGTCCCGGCTAAACCAGCGAGTTCGCTAAATAAGCCCGTGGCCTGCGAGATTTCCAAGCGGCTCGTGCCGGTCGCGGTTTCCGGCATCAACCTGGAATCGAGCGCGAAACTGTAGGAGCCCGCAATTTTAGCTTGCAGCCGGCTGTTCGTCGCGGTGGTCGGCGAGGGCCCGGCGCTTTGTTCGAGAGTGAGCAGGGCGTCGAGGCTGACCTTGCCGGACTTGGCGTTCTGCAATTGGTCGAGTTTGAGATCGACGTTCGAGATCTCGGTTGTGTCCCGCGTTCCGTTCTTCGCAACCTTCACCAGGCGCACGCTGCCCTGATTGAGTGAAATATTTTTGATTTCCAACCGAAGCGGTTTTTCCGAGCGCGGCGCGCCAGGTTGGTTCGTCGTCAGGGCGCTCAGCAATGGTTCGAGATTTCGCGTGCCGTCTGAATTTTCCACAATCTGCAGCCTCGGCGCTGTCAGAGTCAGTTCCTGGATCTTGATATTGCCTCCAAGTACCGAAAATAGCCCCCAGCGAAGCTGCAATTCTTGCGCGGTGAACAGCGGTTCCGCGCCGGTCGTTTGCAACTTGATTTGGCGCAGCACGATCTTCGAGAACGGGCTGATGGACGCATCCGCGACGGTCAATTCGCCGTTCAACGATTTGCCGACTCGTGGGAGTATGACGTGTTTCAGGAAAACGGTGCTGGTGACAACGAAGTATGCGACAAGCAGCAAGAGCAGCAGCGCACCGCCGCCCAGCGCCAGCCGGCGCCCCCAGAGCGGGCGTTCGGTGGGTGCCTCATCGTCAGTTGGGTCGGTTGGTTCGGCCATGATTCAATCAGGATTCAGTGTCAAACCCGGTTTTCGAGGATCCGCAAGTAATCGGCGATTCCTTTCTCCGGGGGATATTGCGCAGAATAGTTTAATTCAGTTTTGGCAAATGTCATGTCCGCTTCGGTATGCGGTTGATAAAAGCTGTAAGGGTTCTCAAAATACTCGGGTTCAAGCTCAGTGCCGAGATTTTTATTCAGCTCGGCGATCACTTCGTTGAAGGAAAAAGCATGGCCAGACCCGCAATTGTAAATTTGACTGTGCGGCGCGGAGGCAGCGAGGATGGTCATGGCGACGGCATCTTTCACGTAAACGAAATCCCGCTTTTGTTCTCCGGCCCGAAATACCCGCGGACGCTTGCCCGCTTTCATCTGGGTGTAAAGCTGATAAATCATGCTGGCGGCTGCTTTCTTGTGCGCCTCGCGAGGCCCGTACACATTGAAGTATCGCAGACCGACGATTCGCCACGACGGAAGCCGCCGGGCATACAACCGGGCCAGGTTGTCCAATTGCACTTTGGTAAAAGCGTACACGTTGGCGGGGGCGGGTTGTTGATTCTCTTTCATCTTCCCACCGTCGATCCCGTAAGTAGCGGCTGATGACGCATAAACCACCGGCGTGTGGCCGGGCGCGGCAAACTCCAGTAAACGCCGGAAGCCCTCGATGTTGTCGTGCGCCTGCAAATGCTGGTCGTGGATGGTAGTGTCGGTGATCGACGCCTCATGGAAAATCGCATCGAAGCTCATATCTTTGAAGTGCGCGTGCCAGTCCAGCCGCGAAACATCCGCCGTCACAAAGTCCCCTCGAAAACCCTGGAGATTCCTGAAATCACCCGACCGAAAATCGTCCACGACCGCGATTCGGGCTTCTGGATATTTTTCCTGCAATGCCAGGGTTAAATTCGACCCGATGAACCCGCCACCGCCGGTCACTAAGATTTTTCGCATAGCGGCAGACGTTAGAGTTCAAAGTTCAAAGTTCAAAGTTCAAAGTTCAACGCTCAACGCTCAACGCTCAACGCTCAACGCTCAACGCTCAAAACGGTCCGTGACTTCCGCGATGCTGACCTGTCCAAAGGATTGACAATGCCGCATAGGCTCTGCGTAGTGGTGTGCTGGTTTGCTCGAATTGTGAAAAAGATATCCATTGTCGTTCCGGCGTATAACGAGGAAAAACTGATTTCCCTGTCGTTGCGCAGCATGAAAGACGCTTGCGCCGCGTTCTCCCGCCTTGGCTGGGAAACGGAGATCGTGGTCTGCGACAACAACTCGACGGACCGAACGGCCGAGCTGGCGCTGGCCGAAGGCGCCGTCGTGGTCTTCGAGCCGGTCAATCAGATTTCGCGGGCGCGCAACAAAGGCGGCTTTTCGGCAACGGGCGATTGGCTGGTCTTCGTCGACGCGGATTCATATCCGAGCCGGGCCCTTTTTGCCGATGTTGCCGCGCACGTTGAGACCGGAAAATACGCGGGCGGCGGCGCGACCGTTACGTTGGACTGCGCGAACGGGCTGGCAGTATGGTTGGTACGTGGTTGGAATTGTCTTAGCCGGTCGAGGAAGTGGGCGGCCGGCTCGTTTATTTTTTGCGGCGCCGCGACCTTTCGGGAGTTGGGCGGTTTTAGCCAGGAGTTGTTTGTCGCCGAGGAAATTGATTTCAGTCAGCGCCTGAAACAATGGGCGCGGGCGCATCGGAAGAAAGTGGTAATTCTCCATCGTCATCCGCTCAAAACCTCCGCGCGGAAGATGGTCCTCTATTCGTTTTGGGAGCACTTCCGGTTTCTGGCCCGCACGGTGTTCTGTTTCGGCGGGACGTTCAAGGATCGCTCGGCTTGTACTCCCTGGTATGACGGTCGAAGATAGACCTCAAAACGTGAGCACTTTCAAATCTTTCAGAGCATTCAATAGAAATTGCATCGCAATCGCGGCGAGCAGGAGGCCCATGATTCGGGTCGTGAGCCGAAGCGCAATGGGGCTGAGCCAGCGCGCGCCCCGGGCGGACAAAGCGAGCACCAGGTAACTGGCTGCGGCGACAAGCACAATCCCGAAGAGAAGCGCGATCTGTTGCCTCCAGTCACTCGCCTTGCTGTGCAGCAGAATGACGGTCGAGATGGCGCCCGGACCCGCCAGCATCGGCACCGCCAGCGGAGTGATGGCGATGTCTTCCTTTTGCGCGCCGGCGTCGGTTTCCTCCCGGGTTTCCTGGACCCGCGAGCGTTGGGCGCGAAGCATATCGAGCGCAATCAAGAGCAGGACAATGCTGCCGGCCATTTGAAAAGCAGGGATCGTGATGCCAAGGAATTTGAAGATCGTCCGGCCCGTCAATGCGAAGATCATCAGAATTCCCATCATGACCACGCAGGCCAATCGCGCCATCTTGATCCGCTGTTCCGGCGTATCGTAAGGCGTCATGGCCAAAAAAGCGGGAACAGTCGCAATCGGATCGACGATGACAAACAGAGAACTTACGGCTAACACAGTGAATTCGAGCAGGCTCATGTCGAACAAGGAGCGAGGATGGCCTCGCGCATGCCGTGAATGATCTTTTTGTCCGAAGGACAGATGGTGGCCAGCACACCGCCCAGCTTCGCCCGCGCCGCGTCGCCTTCCCCGGCGACAAAATAATAAGGGCAAAGCCGAACCCGCCCGGGCATTGGCACCGTTTGATTCTTCGCAAAATCAAACCAATGCGACTCGACGACTTTCGGCCGCTCGAAACGTTGCAGTACGTAGGGCGAGCGATGGAAATTCGCGATGGCTTTCTCCACCGCTTCGCTCCATTCGGCGTGCGACAAATCGCTGCCGAGATAAACTCCACGGGCGCCCCAGGCTTCCGCGGAGTAGCCCGAAACCTTGAGGATGAGCTCGCGTTCGCGGTGCGAAAGCGCTTTGAGCTGGTGCCAATCCGTGAGATTGAGTTCGGGAATCGCGCCCTGCGGCGGCAGCGGCGCGGGATCGACGATCCAGGTGTAGGGAACCATTTTGCGGAGGCGATTGAAAAAACCTTCGCCCAGCGTTTGTCGCCAAAAACCCAGGAGGTTCCGGTTCCAGAGCAGGGCGAATAGTAATTTTTCCTCGAAGATCGGTTTGGGCGGCGGAGTGAGGCGAATGTGGCCGCGCTGCGCGGCTTCGAACAACACGCGCGCGTTAGCGATGTGAGTGTCGAAAAGCTCGAAGAAACGATAAACGGCATCGCCGTCGGCGAACCCGACGAAATTCGAATCCTCAACTTTGAAGCGCGCAGTTCCGAGCTGGTTGGCGAGCCAATTCATCTCGGGTCGATACGTGGCCGCTTCCTCCGAGACGATGATGTGCACCTTGCTCGCGTCGCCGAAAATGCTGGCAAAACCTTCCAGCATTCCACTCGGTCCGCCGAGCACGCTCGTTTCGGTGCGGGAATAGGTTTGGTTCAGCCAGCCGGTAAGACCAATGCCGCCGGGCACGCTGTCGAGCTCCGTGATCGCCATGCCTGTTTCGGTCAGCAGAACGTCCGGACGAATCACGCGCGGCAGTTCGTTTTTGAGCGGCGCCGAACGCTGCAATTCGACCAGGTCGGCCGGTTTGCCTTGATCGAGCCAGGCGGCCACCCAGGCTGGCTGTTTGCCGTCCACGCTCTGGCGATAGAGCAGGTTGACGGCGCGATAAAACTGAAGCAGGAGGCGCCCGAGATTCTCGAATTCTTTGGCGAGCTCCGCTCCGAGCGGAAACGGGTCCGGCGAAATGCGCCATTCCTGGCCGGCGAATAAACCCTCCGGCGGAAGTTGATCGCGTATGAAACGAGCTTTTTCCGCGGATGATCCGATTGCGTGAGTTTGATCTTTTGGAGTAGTCAATTGCTCGTTGTTTTTAATCGTCCGAATATCCTAGCCATATCTAAGCAGTAGCAATGGCTCGCCCTCACCCAAACCTTCTCCTCCGGGAGAGGGAGCAGTGTTCGTGCACTTCTCGAATTTCCAAAATCTCTTCTGTGATCGCCATCTCTTGGACTCCGATACAAAGGCGCGCCTGTTTTTCCCAACGATGGCGACGATTTTCCCTCTCCTCGGCGGAGCGGCCCACGGTGCGCTGCCATCGCGCTAAGCGCTTGGACCCTGTTTTCCATCCCCAGCCGGGATGAATGTGAATAGCCGTGGGTGCAACCCACGG
>JBDTOW010000127.1:0-8325 GCA_039933075.1 Verrucomicrobiota bacterium
GCCGCACGCACCAAATTCGCGTGCATTTCCTGCATCTCGGCTTTCCCCTCGTCGGTGACTCGGTTTATGGGAAGCGCCAGAACAAGCATCTGGCGGAGGTCTTAGGTTACAGTGCGCCCCGACAGATGTTGCACGCTCGAAAGCTGGTTTTTCGGCATCCACGAACCAAACAAAAACGGACGTTTGAAGCGACTCTGCCGGACGATTTCAAGGACGCGCTCGTGGCGTTGCGATGAAGCCCCACGAGATAATCTCCGAGTCTGTCGATTACCTCCCGCGGAAGGCAGATTGTCCGGGAGTATTGACGCGAACGCTCCATAGCGTGCCGCCCGCCGTGATGAATAATGTTTTCCAATCCTCTCCACCAAATGCGCAGTTGGTCACCTCGTCCTTTGGTATGGCAACGAAGTCGAGCAATTTGCCCGTGGCGGAAAGGACATAGATGCCGCCTTTGAATTTCGCGGCGGATTCGTAAGCCGAGTTCGAAACATTCAAGCCTGCCGCAACGTAGAGCCGTCCTTTTTGGTCCATCTTTAATCCATCGGGTCCGCGGCCATCTTTCCAGTCGAAAATGAGTTTGCGACTTGACGGGACGATGATACCGCTGGGCTTCAAATCGAGTCGCCACAGTTTGCGCGCCGCGCCAACCACGTTGTTGTTATTGTCGGCCACATAAAGGTAGCGGTCGTCCGGCGTCACCAGGATGCCGTTCGGGCGATCCACTTCGTGCGCGATGATCCGCGTCACCTGGCCGGGCGCGTCCACGCGATAAACTCCTTCAACCAACTTCCCGCGTTCGTCGCGCATTTCCATCCCCGCGCGACTGCCATACCGTGGATCGGTGAAATAAATTCGGCCCTTGGAGTCGACGGTCAGATCGTTCGGCGTGTTATAAGGATGGCCCTGATAGTTGTCGGTAAGAACGATGATTGTTCCATCCGGCTCCGTTCGCGTCACACGGCGTTTGCTTGACTCGCAGACGACAAGCCGTCCCTGGTGATCAAAAAGCAAACCATTTGCGCCGCCTGATGGCTCGCGGAAAACGGCAACGGCTCCTTTGGAATCGCGGCGGGAGATGCGATCGCCCCCGGTGAAGTAGAGCATCCCGCTCGGATGCCATACCGGTCCTTCCCCTGCTCCAACGTCACCCTCACTCCGCGGTTGCGCCCCCGCTGGACGAGCAGCGTCTGTCGCCGGGAGCGACCCCGCGATTGCCGCAATGATCAGGGACAGGAGGATCGAGCGTTTCATCGGATTTTCAGGATTCAAGGAGGACGTTTATCCAGTTCTCGTAACCCACATCATTGCGGCAACTCGACCTTTTGACGCGCACGACTCTGTGTAGCTGATACACCCGTTCATGTCCAGTTCGTGCTGAAATTGGCGCTCAAAGCGGTAACGCATAAGCGCATCAGAATCAGCCAGGCAGAACAGAGTGATGAATGGCGGCCGTCGGGAGAACGAAACGAAGCGTTCGTATTCCAAGACGCACACCCATTATTGGAAGGCTCGGCTTGAGCATCGCAGCTACAACCGCGACGGCAAGACCTTTGATCACGATAGAAGGAATCACCCCTTTCTTAATTTCTGTCACTCGGCATTATCCGACGTTCTCGGCTGAGCCAAGCCTTGCTTTCAGGCCACATACCCGTACCACGCGTGTATGAAAGTGACCGAAATATTGGAGACCTGTACGTTGTTCGGTAAAGCGCGGGCATGAATGGATGACCCTCAAAGGCACACTCCGTGTGCTGGCGCCTCGGTGGTCTGAGGATAGAGTGATAGAGTGGTCCACAGCGTCAGCGCCAGGACAGTGCGTACCGCCTGTCTCTGAGTAGTCTTCCCGGAAGACAGGCGGGACGCACTGTCCTACGAAGGGTGAGACTCCGTCGAGCCCTGATCGTTTCTCGTGATTGGGTTATTTGCCAAGGTTTTGTTTTGACTTGCTGGAAACCAAATTCTTAAGTGGTTCGGAATTTCTATGTCAAAATACCGTGTGGGAATTATCGGTGGAAGTGGCCTCTATCACATCGAAGGCTTCACGAAACAAAAATGGGTTGCGGTGAAGACGCCGTTTGGCAACCCCTCCGACAGTTTCCTTACCGGCGAATTGGCCGGGCGGGAAGTGGTCTTTTTGCCGAGGCATGCACGCGGCCATCGTATCCTTCCGAGCGAACTAAATCATCGCGCCAACATCTGGGCCCTGAAAAAGCTCGGGGTCGCCTGGATCATCAGCGTCAGCGCGGTCGGCTCGCTTCAGGCCAAGTACAAACCCTGCGATATTGTGTTGCCCAACCAATTCATCGATCGGACAAAAAAAGCGCTGGAACACACATTTTTCGGCCGCGGAATTGTCGCGCATATTGCGTTTGCCGATCCCATCTCGGAAGAGTTGCGAACACTGCTTTTGCAGAGCGCGCGCGCCGCAAAGGCGCGTGTCCACGACGGCGGGATCTATGTGAACATGGAGGGGCCCGCCTTCAGCACGCGCGCTGAATCCACCACCAATCGCAAACTTGGTTATGACGTTATCGGCATGACCAATCTGGGCGAAGCCAAATGCGCCCGCGAAGCGGAAATCGCCTACGCCACGATGGCGATGGTCACCGATTATGACTGCTGGAAGCTGGACGAAGCACACGTCACGGTGGAGATGATATTAGAGAATTTACAGAAGAACGCAGCCCAAGCGAGGAAGATAATCCAACAGGTGTTGCCCCAGCTTCCTTTCCAAGCCAGTTGGCCGGCGCACGAGGCGCTCAAGCACGCTCTTCTGACCGACAAGAAACTTTGGCCCGCCAAAGCAAAATCGGATTTGAAACCTATCCTTCGGAAGTATCTCTAGCTCTTCTTTAACTTTTCCTTGTCCGGCGCTTTCTCGCTGCCGGTCTTGTCCGACTTGTAATGGCTGGCGTAGTACCGATTTTGGTAATAGTAGTACGAATAGTAGTACGAATCCCTACCCTCGAAGTCGATGTCGTTCAGGATAACACCGAGGATGTGAATTCCGGCGTCCTGGAGGCGTTGGATGGTTCGACGTGCCATTTCGCGGCGAATCTTATTAAATTTGGTTACGAAAACCACGCCGTCTGACTTGGCGGCCAGCACCAAAGGATCGCTTACCGCGGAGACCGGCGGACAGTCGAGAACGATCCGATCGTAACGCAAACGGACCTCCTGAAGAAATTGCATCATTCGCTTCGAGCCGATCAATTCGGATGGACTGGAGGGAATGGACCCGCAACAGACCACGTCCAAATTCGGCACCTCAGTGCTGTGGATGCATTCGTCGAACCGGCTGATCTCCTCGGTCAGGTAAGCTGACAATCCAATGGGACTATGGAGCTGAAACGCTTTGTGCACAGAAGGACGCCGCAAATCCGCATCCACAAGCAGTGTTTTCAAACCGGTCTGTGCTGTGACGATAGCAAGGTTGGACGCCAATAGAGACTTGCCCTCGGAAGGAATCGTGCTGGTCACCGTCAGGATCCGGAACTTGTCCGCCCGGGGCATCAGCGAAATAGCTGCGCGTATGGTGCGAAAGCCCTCCGCCGCGGTGGAGCGAGGATGCAAGTGCGCTTGAAGATCTCGTTCGACAAGACTGTTCGTCTTGATATTGGGAACATAACCCAGGAACGGCAGCCGCAAATAGGTCTCCACGTCATCCTGGCTTTTGATCGAGTCATCCAGATAATTGACGAAGAACGCCAGTCCAATGGCAACTCCCAAGCCCCCAAACAGCCCAAGAAAGATGGTCAGCATAATCCGCGGCTTGATCGGTTTCAACGGGTCTCTTGCCAAATCCACGACGCGCATATTCTTGGGTTTACTTTTGCTCGTGATCTCGGTTTCGAGTTTACGGTCCAAGACTTTGTTGAGCAATTCGCGCTTGCTCTGGGCCTCGCGATTCATGATGGCGTAGTCGATTTGCTGCCGGCTCAACTCGAGCACCTTTTTCTCGCGTAGCTCGACCTGGTTCGCGAGACTTGCTTCTGTTGCCCTGGCAAACGTGGCCTTGGTGTTAATTGCGGCGACGATGATTTGCGCCCGCTGATTAAGCGAGTTGGTCAAAGAGGCGATGCCCTCCCTCGCTCTTGCGACGGTCGGCCATTTCTCTTTGTAGATTTTCAGCAAGCTATCCAGTTCAGCCTGCTGCAGAGCAATCCTGGTCTGCAACTCCTTGATTACATTGTCATCGGCCACTTGCGGAATGCTGCTCAAAAGCGCGCCACTTTTCAACAAGCGCCCCACTTCCAGGGCGTTGGTTTGGGCCACTGCCGACTCGGCTTGCGCCTTGCTCAAGGACGTTTGCGCCTCCTGGAGCGCCAGCAGATCGATATTCTGGCGCTCCTCGAGCGAAACGCTTTTCTTCTCTTCCTTATAGGATTGAAGGCGTTTGTCCGCCTCTTCGACTTTTTTGGTAAACGTATTCGCTTCCGCTTCGAGAAAGCGGGAAACCTCGATCGACTCCTCGCGTTTGAGATCGACATTGTCCTCGATGAACGTTCGCACCAGAGTATTGGCCATCTGTGCCGCGGTCTTCGCGTTTGGATGCTCCACTTTGACGTCCACCAAACGGCTCAAGCGAATCGGAACCACCTGGATGTCTTCGTCCACGGCTCTATACTTATCCATTTCCTTCGCGTAGCGCTCATCATTATCCAAATGGAGTTGCGTGATGATCGATTCGATCAAAGTCCGGCTTTTCAGGTTTTTATACTGGGTTTGCAGATAATCGGTTTCGCGGCCATCAAAAGAGAGCGCCTCCTTGACGTTCAAGATATTGTCCGCTTCACGGTCGATTTGGATGCGTGCCACCGCCTGGTAGATGCGCGGCGCCTTGACGAGATAAATTAGCGAAAGGACGAACACGGAAACAAACGCCGCAATGACCAGCCATCGTCGTTCCAGAATGACATGCCAATAATGGCGCAAATTGACATTGTCGTGCTGCGGCGATGCGGTATCGGACGCGAGAATGGGTTGGTTTTCCATGAAATTAAAACCTCGACTCTGGCACGAAAATGCTGTCACCGGCTTGGAGAATAAACAGTTTCGTCGGATCCGTTTCTTTGCGGAGTTTTTCCAAATCAAATTTCAACGGCTTCTGACCAGATCGCGTAACTTGAACACTGCCACTCGCCAGTCGAGTCGTTCCGCCTGCCATGCCAATTGCATCCCAAATCGTTAGCTCGGGCTTGTCATCGGGCATCTCTACAGGTCCCTGTTTGAAAACCTGTCCAGTCACATTCACTTTTCGTTTCACCCGTTCCTTGACCTGAACGATAACCTGGGGATTGACGAGGTAATCCTTTTCCAGTTTTTCCTTTAGTTCATTCTGGATCTCCTCGGCGGTAAAGCCAGCGACCTTGAGATTTCCAAGATAAGGAAATGGGATTTCGCCTTTGGTAGTTACCTTGAACTCTCTGGGCAGATCTTTTTCGTTCACCACGTCGATGACAAGAACATCCAAGGGGGCGATTTTGTAATCTAACAGATCCTGAGCGGATCCAGGGAGGCTGAGAAAAACAACAGCGATCAACGCGAATAGTTTCATTGCAGGAACTCTCTCTATTTCCATAATATAGAACTTAGTAACCAACGGCGAGCCTTACCGTAATTCGGTGAACATCGTAATCCGAGACGCTGCTACTTGTACTGTCGAACCTGCTGAATTCGTAGCCGACTCCTGCGGTCAGCCAAACCTGAACAAGGTAATCCAATCCAGCAGAAACTCTATACAGCTTGTCGGTCCTGTTTGCAAACACATTTCCCTCGTAATTGTAGACATCATAGGCAGCAGCGAGCCCGGCCACCCACTTGCCTCTGGATCCGATTCCTTGCTTGATTTGAATGCTTATACTATCGAGGATATAGCCTGCGTTTCCGGACTGAACCGACACGCCGGAACGACGAACAGCGTTAAGCGAGGCGGCGGATTTCTCGGAAAACCTATAATCCAACGAGCCAGCAATAACGAAGTTGCCGTCGGCCGATGCGACGTCGGCAAACTTCCGGCTTTCGTAACCTGCTTTCATCACTCCCGACAACTTCGTCGTAAAATCACCTTTTGCGCCGAGAAATCCTCCCACAAAGTCTGAGTGCGCGGACTTTGGTGTGGTTGGCACGTTGGGATCGGTTGCGGTCTGGCCGTAGTAAATCTCGCCAAAAAATGTGGTTTTGGGCAAAGCCGCGTAAGCGAAACCCGCCGTTGCAATAAAGTTATTGTAATCCAGCACGGACGTGCCTTGGGCGTAATCAGCCGCATCGTAGGCTCCGTCCAGATAAACGCTGGTTTTCTCGCTAAGATTGTAGGTTAGCCGGTAGTTGTTCGCATACACGTTGTAATCGACGATCCCTTGAACGAAATTCAATTCGGCGCCGAGTGGCCGGTTGGACAAGAGTAGGATCTTATCCAGTCCCGTTAGCGACCAATGAGGTCCTTGCAAATGCGTCTGGATGGTAAAGGTGTGATTATTGCCATCCAGTCGGCTTTGATCAGCGTGAATCAGCCGATCCAACTGATAGTTGAAGGATATCGAATGGTGTTCGGGCTTGCCCAAGTACAAGTTGATGCCCGGCGAAATCGCGGTGATAAAATCGCCAATTTCGTCGTCATGACGATAGTAAAGATTGCTGTCGAATGTTTCCGTGATGTCGAACTGTGGGCGGACAAGCAGCGGGCCAATGCTATATGCCAACACATCGGACGGTTGAATCGCCCGCGCCGGCATGATTCCCACGGCCACGCCGGCCACTGCCAACCAAATCATTGGGCGACCGCTAAATAGCCTCATAGATTAGTTTGATAATGCTAAAAAATAATTCACGAAAAGGGGGTTCCTCGCTTCGACACAACGATACGGAACATTTCATGAACCATCCTTTGCCACCAGTGCGGCAACGAGGCGTTCTAATGGACCTCTTCCCCAATCTCGACATTCCAGTACGCGAGGTCGATGAAGTGCTTCCAACTATCGTGAAAGTGCAGGCCGAGATTAACCTGAATGAAGGGGCGCCATTTCGGACGTTTGGGCTTGCGGATCAGATGGAGACCGGCTTCCTGCGGAGTTCGATTCGCTTTTCGTGTATTACACGAGATACAGGAGCACACAATATTTTCCCAAGTGGTTGGACCACCGCGATCGCGAGGAATAACGTGGTCAAGGTTCAGATCGGTTCGATCAAAAACGCTTCCGCAATACTGACAAGTGTTCTGGTCGCGTTCGAAGATGTTGTGTCGGGTAAATTTAACCTCCTTCTTCGGAAAACGATCAAAAACCACCAGCAGGATAACGCGAGGAACGCGGATCTTGAATGACACCGCGTGAATGCTCTCCGAATGCGGTTGTTGAATCGAAAAATCCTGCCACTGATTAAAATTAAAAGTCTGGAACGCACCATCATTGTCCCCCACGACGACGTGCGCCTGGCCCTGGAAGAGCAAAATAAGGGCGCGTTTGGCAGAACAAACGTTCACCGCCTGCCACAAACGATTAAGAACGAGCACTGGCTGGTTCAAATACATGCTCATAATCCAGTAATCGCCGCGCAAACTAACACACTGGCTTAAATCATGTCAAACCTGCGTAGCGCTAATGAATTTTCGCGCTCGATTGCAAAACGAATCCCATAGCCACCGGTTTCCCAGGCGTTCTGCTCGCCCGTTGAATCGGATGGACGCGCAATCCTTTTGCCAATGTGGCAGCGAATCAGTAAGAATGTGTTTATGAAACGACTGTTGAGCCTGATGAGCGCGCTGCTGGTGGGAATTGCGTTCGTCGCCCGGGCGGAGAGTCCCGACGCCCAGTTTGTCCGAATTTACAAGCTGATCCAGGACGCGGACACCTTGACAGCAAACGATCAGGCTCCCCTCGCAATCGAAAAATATTTGGAGGCGCAGAGCGCGCTCAAGAACTTGCAGAAAGCCAATCCGTCCTGGAACGAGAAAGTTATTAAGTTCCGGCTCAATTACGTTGCCGAAAAACTCTCGATTCTCAACTCCCAGACGCCGCCGGCAAAATCCCCGGCTCCGCCGACTTCGACCACGAGACTTCCCGAGGCTCAACCGAACGATAGCCGGCTTGACGGGCTGAACCAACAGGTTCGTTCTTTGGAAGCTGACAAAAAGTTGCTGGAGGCGAAACTCAGGGAAGCCCTGTCGGCTCAACCGGCTGCCATCGACCCTCGCGAACTCCAAAAAGCCGAAGTGAAGATTCGGCAAGTTCAGAAGGAGAATGATCTGCTGAAGGTGACCGTAAAAAGGGCGCAAGCCCCGACCGATAAACCGATGAAAGGCAAAAGGGCCGCAAAAAATGACCGACG
>JBDTOW010000128.1:0-8296 GCA_039933075.1 Verrucomicrobiota bacterium
GGATTGGCGCCAATGATGTTTGCGTTCACCCGCTTCGGATCGAGCACCTCCTTGTAGGGCGTTTCTTCAATCGATTTGCCGGCGTATTTGTTCAGCTCCGGTTTGACGTCAAAGCTCTCGACATGGCTGACGCCGCCGCAGAGAAAAATCCAGATGACTGATTTCGCCTTCGCCGGAAAATGCGGCCTGCCCTCAGGCGGATGCCAACCGGAGGAAGCGGAGTCAGCGCGGGCAATTCCGTCCCGGAAAAGCATGGCTGACAGCGCCAGCCCCGTGAATCCCATGCCCGTGTCGACGAGAAAGGACCGGCGAGTAATGCCCGGGCATTGGTGCTGGAAGTGACCGTTTTTCATGCCGAATTATTCCAGAATTATGCTCGAAAAATCTCAGATCATTGGCTCGGCGTCAATCCAGTGGACTCCAGGGCTTTCGGCGGGCCGAATACCAGGGATGTCACAAAAGCCTGGCGCGCCGACCTTGGCTGACGCAATACGCGGACGAGTTCGGCTGTCTGTGATGGAACCGTTGTTCGGGATTTGATCACATGGTGAGCGACGCGTTCGTCCACCAGTTGCATACGCTCGGCCACTTGCGCGGACAACTGGCTTATTTTCTCAAACCCCTTTTGCGATTCCGCCATCCGGGTAAGTGGAAACACACGGGTGGCTTGTTCGAGGTTCGGTATTTCTTCGACGTCAATCTTTTCCAGAATCGAGGGGATCCTGGGAAACGGGCTGGGTGCGGACGCAGGTTTTGGCGTTCGCGCTACGATTGGCGGCAACGGTGGTGGCGGCGCCGGTTGGGGTTTGGGCGGCTCTTCGTCTCCTAACAATCGCCGGAGTTCCTGCTCCCAATCGAAGCCTTTGGCCGTTTCCGGAACGACGGGCGTGGGCGGTGGCCGGGTCGTGGTCCGTTGAACTGGCCGCTTCGGTGCGGGAAGGTCAGTTTCTGCCGGCCAGGCATCCGCGTCTTTTCCGCCGCGCCTTTTCTTGAGCCAGTTTGCCGCCGCCGAAAGCAGGATGAACGCGGCCATGACCAGCAAGCTCTCCCACGAATTTCCAACCGCGAGCAAATTTGTTTGCATCGAATGAAGCCGCGGTTACGTGCCTGGCTGTTTCGGACCCGACGGGGCGCTGCCGCCGGCAGCAATGCTCTCACGCATGCTTGTATCTGCCTGAACATTCTTGAGTTTGTAAAAGTCCATCACGCCAAGATTGCCCTGCCGGAACGCATCGGCCATCGCCATCGGAATCTGAGCTTCGGCCTCGACGACACGGGCGCGCATTTCCTGAACACGCGCAACCATTTCCTGTTCCAGAGCCACGGCGGCCGCCCGCCGGACTTCCGCGTGCGCCTGGGCGATCAGCTTATTGGCCTCAGCTTGTTCGGCTTGGAGTTTTGCGCCCACGTTTTCGCCCACATCCACATCGGCGATGTCAATCGAGAGAATCTCGAACGCGGTGTTGCTGTCCAGGGCTTTATCGAGCACGGTTTTGGATATCCGATCGGGATTTTCCAATACATCTTTGTAGCTGTCCGCCGAGCCAATCGTTGTGACGATGCCTTCCCCCACGCGGGCAATAATTGTCTCCTCCGTGGCGCCGCCGACGAAGCGGTCCAGATTCGTTCGCACGGTGACTCGAGCCTTGGCTTTCACCACGATCCCGTCCTTGGCGACACCGTCGATTGTGGTGCGGCCTGACGCCGGATTCGGACAATCAATCACCTTTGGATTGATGGAGGTCTTGACGGCTTCGAGCACCGTTTTGCCCGTGCCTTTTGTCGCGAGGTCGATTGCGCAGGCGCGATCGTAATCGAGATGAATGCCGGCTTTTCGCGCGGCAATGAGCGCGAGCACCACCATATCCACATTTCCACCAGCCAGGTAATGAGTGGAGAGGTCGTCGATGGTCAAGGGTAATCCCGATTTCACGGCGGTGATCCGGTTGTCCACGATCAGGCCCACGGGAACCCCGCGGAGGCGAAGGGAAATTAACTCGATGAAGCCAACCGGCGCGCCCGCCGACCAGGCACGGACCCAGACGTGGGCGAAGTTGGCGACCACAATTACGATGACAAATCCGATGAGCCCTAAAATCCCATAAATAGCTAATTGAACAGTCGTGGAGATTTGGGCGAAGTGAGCGACGGGGGTAATTAAGTTCATAATTCTGATTTCCTGTGAGCTATCGGTTTTCTGTCATGGAACAGTTTTAGCGTGGCCAACGCGGTTTTGTCATTCCCTATTGTGGCCAGATTAGATTGCCCGCACAACGACCCGCATTCCTTCCAGGGCGACCACTTTGACAGGTGTTCCGCGTTCGATGTGCGAACCCTCGGTGATGACATCCACTCGTTTGCCGTTAATCACCGCGGTACCCGATGGCCGCAAATGGCTCAGGGCGGCGCCGGTCTGGTGGAGTAGCTCCGGTTTGCTGGTGCCGATTTCGCCTACTGTTTGTTCAGAGACAAAGATTCTTCCAAACCTGCTCTGGGGAAAATATTTGATCCAGATCACGGTTAGAATAATCAAGCCGGAGACGACGCCGAAAAGAATGATGTTGCCGATCTGAACTGATTGCTTGTATCCCAGGAACACACCGGCGATCAGGCAGCAGAAACCTACCGCGCCCGCGATCATCCCCGGCAAGACGGTTTCCAGCAGCAGTAGAACCACTCCCGCAATCAACAATGTAAAGACGGTTTCCACGAAATCGATGATAGGTCAAGCGCGGGTCGCGGCAAGTCGAATTGGCTGCGGCAGTCGTCCTGTCGTTCCGACGCACGGATCTGCGCGGGTCGAATCTGAAAGCCGTTGACGGTGGGATTTCCAGGTCAGGCCAGTGGCAACGGCAGCGGGTCCAGCGGCTGACGCTTGGCTTGACGGAGACGGAGGATGTCCGCTTTTTCGTTCGCGGAAAGGCTCGTCGTGCCGGCGCGTTGAGTTAAAGCCGTCAATTGTTGATCGATAAACTGGTTTCGAAGGCGCAGTATGAGGTCTGCGAGTTGTTGGCCGCGATTGGGAATCTCTCTCTGCTCGGACAACGCTTCGGTTACCAGGCTGCGCGCGGAAGCATGCTCGAGTTCGGAGAGCATGGTGGCGACTCCGCGCCATCCGCCGCTGGCGTGCGCGGCAAAGCGAAGCGTGAGAACCTGCCGAACGGTTGGATGGCGGACCCAGTTTAGATCGAAATGCGCGACCGCCCAATCCAACGATTCGTCATCGATCAGCAGCAGTTTCATCAACCAAAATTCCTGGAGAGACGGACGCGGAGCGTCTTGAGTTGGCGTCCCGGTTTCTTGCTCAGCGGCAGGCGAAACGGTTTTACGGCGATGCGCCTTTTTGAATTCTGCGCGCACTGCGTCCGGCGAAACCGCCAGCCGCAGCGCGGTCTTCTGCGCGTATTTGTCCACCAGGACCAGGTTGCCGGTTTTATGAACGGCCTCGGCCATATCATTCAAAACGGCGGATTGCCCTTTGTCCGTCGAAACGTCGTTGATCGAGCACAATCGGTTCAAGTAAAAATCGAAAAATCCCGCGGCCTGCTCGATCAGTTTTTTGAAGGCGGCGGCGCCATTTTCTTTGATGAAGCTGTCGGGGTCATGCGGCGCCGGGAGCGCGGCGACGCGAACGGCCAACCCGGATGCCAACAAGTCATCCAGCGCCCGAATCGCTGCGTTTTGCCCCGCTGCGTCGGAGTCAAAGCACAACACGAGTTCTTCGACGGAACGCTTCAATATCCGAGTATGTTCAGCGGTCAGAGCCGTGCCCTGTGGGGCGACAACGTTTTGGACACCGGCCATAAAACAAGCGATTAGATCGAGCTGTCCCTCGCAAACGATCGCGAAACCGGCGTCGAGTAGAGCTCGCTTCGATTTGTCCAGGCCGAAGATTACTTTGCCCTTCGTGAAGAGCGCGGTTTCGGGGGAGTTAACATACTTGGCGGTTTTCTCATCCCCCGAGAGAATCCGCCCGCTGAAGGCAATAACGCGGCCTTGCTCATCGCAAATGGGAAACATCAATCGTCCGCGAAATCGATCGTAATATCGGCTTTCGCCTTCTTTGCGAATGATAAGTCCGGCCTGTTCGATAACTGGCGGTTCATAGTCTTTGCTTTTCGCCCAGTTTACCGTGTCATCCCAAGCGTCTGGCGCGTAGCCGAGGCGGAATAGTTTTACTGCCTCATCGGACACACCACGCTTCGCCAGATAATCGCGGGCGATTTGTCCGGCCGCATCATTGGTCAGGAGCTTATTCCAGCGTTGAGTGATTTGCTCGTGAATTTGGAGCAGCGTCTCTTTGAGGTGGCGCGTTTTTTGGTGATCGGGATCACGATCGTATTCGAGCGGAATACCGGCGCGATCAGCCAGCCGCCGCAGGACTTCCGCAAAACTGATGTTCTCGTATTCCTGAACGAAGGTGAAGACATCACCGCCCTTGTGACAGCCGAAGCAATGGAAGATCTGTTTGTGCGGATTGACGTTAAAACTGGGGGTCTTTTCCTTGTGAAATGGGCAGAGGGTAACGAAGTTGGCGCCCGCGTGCTTTAGCGGGAGATATCCCCCGATGACATCGACAATGTCACTTGCGGCCCGAATCTGTTCCTTAGTTGACGGTGAAATGAGTCCGGCCATGAGACGACGACAATTGCTGTCATCGTCTAATTTTTACGGCCGCCGTCAATGATATCCTGCACGTCACGCTCGCGGCGCTTGCCCATTCCGTCGCCAGACGCTTTGGCCTTACCGTCATCCGGCCCAGTGACAATCAGGTGATTGCCCAGGTGTTGCTTGGTTAAACTCCCGACCAAGGATTTCTTGAAAACGTCCTGCTGGAGTGAACCAAAGGTCGGGAACGAAATCTCTCCAAAGTTATCCTTTTGCACCTTGGCCACTCTCCTGAGTTCCGCTTCGCTGATATATTTTGCACTTAGAAACGCCATAAACATGAGCAGCATGCAGGCATAACGCAACATCCCAGCCGCCATCCCCAGATAGTACTCCATCCGGCCAAAGGTGTCGCTTCCGACGAGCTTTTCTCCCACCCCGCGCTTGACGAAGCCGAAAAAAACTTTAATCACAACCGCGATCAAAAGATAAGCCGTTATATAACAACCCAAACGGCTCATTCCGGTGATGCTGACGAGAAACAACCCGAACGGCCGATAAAAATAAGCCGAAGCCAGAACAATCGATAGCCACTGGAGGATGGAGAGTAGTTCTTCAGACATGCCGCGTTTGCGACCGCGGAACACCCCGATGACCAAAAAAACAACCACGACAAGATCGAACCAATTGTACGTCAGATCGCTCGGCAAGCTCAGGTTCAGTTCTGTCAGTTTATTCATAGGGTCTGGATGAAGTCAGTGGTGGCAGGCGTCTGCGTGCCACGAAACACTGATACTATCGGCGCTCCAGGAAGAGGCTTTAGAGGAAATGAAAATGGATCGCTTATCGAAACGGACGACTTCTGTTGACGTCGAGAGCTGCGTCAGGGGTTGGTGGACAACCAGTAACGAATCGCTGTCGCTTGAGGATGATTTGGCTCCTTTTCGATAACCTTGAGGTAATGCACTCGCGCCAATCGCGGTTGAATTAGTTGTTCCGCGTACAAGTTGGCCAGGCTCAAATGAGCGCGGGTATCATCCGGTGAAACGGTAAGTACCTTTTCCAATTCCTCCGCCGCGTCCCGGAGATAGTTCGCATCGCGCAGCGCCAGCGCAAAATTATAGCGAGTGCCACTGTGAGCGGGATTAATTGCCAGCCCAGTCTCGTACGCGCTCAGCGAAAGCGGCAGATTGCCCCCTTCATAGGCAGCCAGTCCCAAATTGTATTGAGCGTCGAAATAGGCGGGGTCAACTCGCGTCGCAGCTTGATAAGATTCAACTGCGGCCGCCAATCGACGGCGCTTTTGGTCCTCCACTCCTTGCGCGAAAAGCTGTTCGGCTTCCCGGCGATTCCCCGGGGACGGCTTGGCCGGAGAACGATACTTGTACCGCGCGATATCCAGTCTGCCCGGCAGTGGCGTCGGGTTCGAAGAAGGGGCCGCTTCAAGCGGCCCTGAATCATCGGATGCCCGGAGCGAAGACGGAACAATCGGCGTCGGCGCTGCTGTGGACTTGGGTTTGGCCCGGAACCAGGTCGCCGGATTCATTCGTCGGATAAAACTTGGTTTCTCTTTTTTTGGGCTGGTATCAATAATAGGATTGGAAAGATTCTCCGGCGCCGCCCCGACCGGCGTTGCGGTAATTGTTTCCAAACTTCCGCCTGGGATTGGAACCGCGTCCCGCGCGGGTTTGACCACCGGCTCTTCAGGCAAGTGCACCACCTCGAAAGGCGGGACAGCGCGATCGTCACTGGTTGGCGTACTCACGCGAGTGGCAACGTTTGTCGCGCTCTCAGGCTTGCGAACTGGCGTGAATGCAGGCGGAAATGAGCGGTTCATTTGCGTCGCGGGGGGCGCAGGAGAAACCGCGACCACTTTGTCCGACATGGCAGAATTGGTGCGCAGGAGAAAGAGATTCGTCGAGGTGGCCGTCTGTATCGCGGAATTGTTGGTTGTTAGAGGAGAAGCTGGCCTGAGCTCCAGTTCGAGTTGCTGGGCCACTTGCTCGACTGCCTGCCAGTTTCCTGCCCGCGGTTTCAAGACCAGATATTGCCGGTATTTTTGCAGAGCGAACGGTCGATTGTTCAAGTATTGGTGAGAGACAACTGCGAGATTGAGCAATGCGGGAGG
The DNA here is from genome assembly GCA_039933075.1 of Verrucomicrobiota bacterium. Taxonomy (GTDB): domain Bacteria; phylum Verrucomicrobiota; class Verrucomicrobiia; order Limisphaerales; family JACPZS01; genus JBDTOW01. The sequence goes on from JBDTOW010000128.1 coordinate 6,737, forward strand.
GTAGTTCGCTTCCTGCGAGAGGGCCGCGTTGAAAAACTGGATGGCTTCGCGGGTCCGTCGCCGGTGAAGCTGGATGACGCCAAGACCATTCAGTGCTTCGGGACTGCGCGTTCCAAGCTTGAGCGCTTGCTGATAGCTCCTTTCCGCGGCGTCCAATTGCCTGGCGCGCAATTGTGCGGCAGCCAGTTTCAGCCAGCCGTCAGCGGAGCTGGGCTGGATCAGGGTATAGCTCTTGAGTTGATCGATGGCGGCGACGGGATCTTTTTGCTCGAGCAACCCGCAACCGAGATTATAACGAACTGCGGCCAGATTTTTGTCCAGGGTCAACGCCCGGTGATAGGCCTGAAGGGCCTTGGTCCACTGGCCTGCGCCGTGATACGCCAGGCCGAGATGATTCCACGCCTGAGCGTTTTGCGGCAAAAGCTGAGTGGCCAATTTGAGCCTTTCCGCGGCGAGTTCATACCTGGCTTCGTTGATGAGACGTTCTCCGTCAAGGAGCGCGCGTGGGCCGGAGGCCATGCACCCTGTGAACAGGATGGCAAGCAGGGCGGCTGTCGAGAAGGCGGTGGCAACCCCCTTCATTTTTTTGTGGTCAGCATTTCAGTTGCAGCTAGCATTCCGCGCTCTGAGTGTCACGACACACTCGGGATTGCGCCGTGATAAAACCATTCATTATCTTCTTTACCTGCGCTTGTCAGTCGCTTTTTTCCATCGCCCAGCCGCTCAACGTTGAACCGAGCCTCGCCGCTCCACAAGCCTCCCGAAAGGCGCGCGTCGTGATCGTGCAGGACGCCGCCGCCAGCCAGACATTTAATCCCCGGCCCGAGGTCATTCAAAATATGGTTGATCGAGCGATCACCAATTTGACCGGCGCCGCTACCGTTGCGGCCGCCTGGAGCAGCCTGGTCTCCACGCAGGACACTGTGGGCATCAAAGTTTTTTCCGGACCGGGCCGAACGAGCGGAACCCGTCCTGCGGTCGTCGCTGCCGTGGTGCAAGGCCTTTTGGAAGCAAATGTGCCGCCGCGCAAAATTATTATTTGGGACAAGCAAATCCTGGACTTGCGCCTGGCTGGTTTTTTCGATTTGGCGGAACGATTCGGCGTCCGCGTGGTGAGCAGCGCATCAGCGGGTTATGATGAAAAAACCCCTCCCTATGACACGGCTTTTATCGGGCAGTTGGTCTGGGGCGACCTGGAGTTCGGAAAAAAGAGCGAAGGCGTCGGTCGAAAATCCTTTGTGTCCAAGTTGCTCACGAAGGAGATCACGCGGATTATCAACATTACGCCGCTGTTGAATCACAACTACGCGGGCGTCTCGGGAAGTCTTTACGGATTAACCATGGGGAGTGTGGACAATACACTGCGTTTTGAAAACAGCGCCGAACGCCTGGCGACGGCGGTTCCGGAAATCTACGCGTTGCCAGTCTTGGGTGACCGCGTCGTCTTGAACATCGTGGATGCTTTGATTTGCCAGTACGAAGGAGGCCAGCGGGGGCTGCTTCATTATTCAGCGACACTTAACGAACTACGCTTCAGCACGGACCCGGTCGCGCTGGACG
>JBDTOW010000129.1:0-8193 GCA_039933075.1 Verrucomicrobiota bacterium
ATTGTCGCGCTGTTGCGAAGAGCGCGATTTACTTTGAGGGTGGAAGCAACGCCGTTCGTGCATAGCAAAACATCCACCGTCGTGTTCGGCCCGGCGAATTCCTTGACCCATCGCAAATGCCCGTTAAATTTCCCGTCCAGTTCCTCAGCCGGAAGATTCGAATCGGCAAAGTAGATGACCAGGTTCGGATCGATTTGAATGTTGTTGACCAAATCATTGGTTAATCCCGTTCCGATCTGGAGAAAATCCACGTAGAGGCCGTTCTTCGCGCCGACTCCGGAGAAGGTTAATTTGCCGAACTGGGCCGCATCGATTTCCAAACGTCCCATGGCGACGTTATTCGAATAGCCCGCTACGGTCGCTCCTCGGTCTTCCGCCGCCCACAAATGAGAAACGTCGGCAAACTTCGGAGCCGTACTACTCAATGTGGTTCCCAGCAAGTCTCCCGACTTAGGTTTGACTGCCAAAGAAAAACCATCGGACGTCACCAGTGAATTTTTGGCGTCCCCGCCGCTGTCAGCCAGAGAATTCGTCACGGCGATGTACAACCCGGCGGAGCTTTGGTTATGATTACGCAATTTGAAATCACTTCCGGTCAGGCGAATGCCCCCCCCGGCCGTGATTCGGCCCCCGTCCAATTTGCCCGAGGCCACTTCCACGCTGAGGAAATTGTTTGCAGAAATGGTGCCGCTGTTTTCGAATTGTTCCGTCTTAAATGTTTCGGTAGCGGCGGAAATACTCCCCTGGTTTACAAGATTGACCAAGGGCCGCGACGCGGTCCCAAAATCGGCCTTGTTCGGAATCGAAAGCGAGCCCAGATTGGTAAAATAACTCAGGACGGGGGCGTTGGTGGGTGTCAAGCTATCGAAACCCGCCCCTGTCAAAGTTAGGCTTCCTTCTTCGGAAATTGTGAACCTTTCGGAGTCAATGATCAGGGAATTATTGACCGACATGACGTCGCTGAACAGGACACTTGTTCCGTGCATCGCCAGATCATTAACGCTGACCGAGTTCGAAGTGATCATGCGGTTATCCACAAACATCGCGTGAAACACGATATCCACGACGTTGGTCTCAAGATTAGGAATCATGTTCGTGCCGCCTGGATCTGCTGGGTCGGGAATCGTGGGCATCATGGCATTTGTCGTCACAAATCCGGTCTCGTTTGTCCAATAGCCACTCCATACCGCCACGTTCCCTTCAAAGGTTGGCACTTGAGCCAAGGCAAGGTCCTTAATCAACAGATCCTTGATAGGTGATCCCAAATCGTAATTCAGGGTCGCCACCTGCACCACTGAATTTGAGCTGGTCAATAGGTTTTTGGCTTTGATCGAGACCAGACCATCAGCTTGAAACCTGGCCAGATTCAAATCAAGCGTGTCGGCCTCGATTTCAATCCGCGAGCCAGTGTTGGTCACCGTAGCCGCTGGAAGCGCCGGCAACTGCGTACCCGTCGCCGACACGAAGGCAGCGTAAGCCGCGCCGATGTTCGTCACGATGTTGTTGGAGAACGTGTTATCCCAAAAAATGTTGTTCGTGACCGTATAATTCGGCCCTGCGCCGCTGAAGTACTCGCACGGTGCGACCCGGGAAATGTAGTATGGTGACGGCATGAAGGTTCCATCTCTCGCATTGAGTAATAAAACCAGATTTGTCTCCGGGCCGATCACCTTTTCCGATGCCAGCCTATCCCAGAGATAAATTGATTTCCCCTCGAGAATCCCTGTTACGACATTTGACTCCGTGGCGCTCATCTTGACAATCGGGCTGGCGAAAGGCGGATTGTTTCCTTGCGCAGGGGGTGGGAAAGTAGCGAAACGCACAGACGCTGTCACGTTTGAATCACGCACTTGCACGAATACCGCCTGGAAGAACCAGTTTGTCGCGGAAGTCTGCTTGAACACAACAAAGGGCTTTGCTCTGGGCAAACTAAAGACCGGAGCTGGTGCGTTTACCGAAACCGTTCCATCGCTGTTCACGGACATCAGGGTATCGACCACAAGTCCATTCGTATGCACGTTCCAGAAAAGATCAAAGATGCCCGCGTCCGGAAAAAAATTAGTGGTCCCTACCGGGAATCCGAAAGAGCAACCTTGGTCCAGACCCAGCCGTTGGATCTCCAAACCTGATCGAGAAAGGTCGATAGTCTGGCCTTTCAGTTGAATCAGCCCGTCGCCACCGACCGTCAAGACCCCGTGGTTAACTATATTCGACGCGGAAATCTGGAGGAAATTCTGTCCAAATATAGAGCCCGAGGACTTGTTGACAAAGTTCTGCGCTGGTCGGCGCGGCCGATCTCGGAACGCGGTGTCAAAATTGAATCCACCTCCAACGGGTGGGTTAACATTACCAAATCCAGATGCCGACATCGAACCCGTATTCGTGTAATTCAGAACGTTTTGGAAGTCGTATGGAAAAGAAGAAAAGCTGGCAACATCGAACGTACCGTAATTGGCAAAGGCCAAAGCATCGATTTGCGGCGATCCATCATTCCCGGGAGTAATCGTGCCGAAATTCTCATAGAGAGGGATCGGCTGGCTGTTGGGATCGGTTTGTGCAACGCCCATGAAGACCGTTGCCAGACCGATAACTGCCGAGAGTAAAACTCGCTTCATAAAGATTTGTCAGTTCCGTTTCGCCATGCTTGCTCACCGTCCGCCAAGCGCCCGACGCTCTAGATCCTGAATGCTAATTCCGGCAGGATACACGATTGGCTCGTTCGTAGTGCCATCAAACGAACCCCAGGCAAAATTGGCCAACCCAGCGCCAGGTTCGTCGAGAGAAGGTGGCCAGAAATTAAAGTTCGCGAGACCAACATTGTTAAACGTAATCGTTACGGTTGGTGCAATCGTGCCCGGCCCGGATTCATTTGCCAGGTTTCTGTTATTAATGACCGCATTATTTACCCAATTGGCTGTGCGTGCCAGAGTCGGAAGTACTATTGTCGTATCAGGTCCGGAAATATCATCCGCAGTGAACAGAATGTCCGGCACGGAAATAATCCGTTGCAGTGTTTGACTGAAACCAGCACCGTTCGTGATAATCGTGTCGGTGAAAGTGTCCAGCACCTGCGTTAGAAATTGACCGAGCAACGAGTCGTACTGGGCCTTCACGAAGTTGAGTTTATCCGGCCCGCCGCGCAGGGCAGTGCTGATAAAGTTGTTTGTGCCGGCCGGAGTTACCCCGCCACCTGCTGGTGGAGTACCGGTAGCATTATTTGTGCTTATTGCAACCGGTGCCCAGGGCGAACCCGCCGCCCCGCCGACAGTAGTTCCGATGCCATTGGTGGAAATGAAAAACGGCTCCCAAGGCGAACCATTTGCTTGCCCGCCACCGCTGAGAATTGGCCCGCCTCCGAATGTCGACCCAAAAGCGTTCGGAATCGGATTTTCCACATTCTTGTTTAGTGGGCTATAGATGTAACGCAGGCCGCCGACGTCATCGCGAGTCAGACCGGTAAAAAAATCACCGGTCTGGAAGAAAGTGAAACCACCGTTTCCAGAGCTATCAGCGACGGGCGCCCCGTACGCCAGTGGGTCGACACGCCGGTTTATGACATCCGACTCGATATCACCGTCCGTGATGGTCACATAGGTCCACAGATCTCCATTGATGTAAGAAGTCGGCTCAAATGTGATGGGATCGAAATTCCGTTTGATAACAAAGTAATTAGTGGGGGTTGGACCACCAGGACCGATAAATCGTGAGCGGAGGCAGAAAACATACCGGCTCGGCGAGGTCAGCCCTATTTCCTCCAACAGTGTCGAAAGCGCTATCGACTTCAAGTCGAGCAAATTGAGCGCCTGGGCTCGATAGTTCGACCGCTGAGTCTTCAAAGGATAACTGTTCGGATCAAGACTAGACATCTTGGGCAAGTCGTTGAGTGTCTTTATTGCCTTGTCGATTTCCTCTTCACCACGTGATCCGAAGTAATCCAGAAAGTTGCGGTCCAACGCGTAATAAATGAACGGGTTGTTCCACCGGTATTCTTCGCCCAAATTCATCACTCCCCCAATGTCACCTGGCACGTTGTGTCCAATCCGCTGTACCTGCCACGGTTGAAAAGCGCCGATCAGCGAGAACGCGGAGGCCTCGCGACATATCACCGCCAGCAGGGCAATCGTCAGGAATGGTTTGATTCGTTGCAACATATGAAACGTTTATCGAAGACGGATGACGCGGTAGAATGATTCGTTATAGTTCCCATTCACCGGTATCGAGTCGTTGTCGCCGGGAGCAAAGCGCGCCGATCCAAGATCGATCCAGGATTTGACATCGGTCGAGGTCTGCACCTGATACATCAGGCCCGGTTGAGTGTTCCAATTCAGACGCCAGCCTTGATTTGAGGTCGTGAGTTTGGTGCGAAGAACGCTGTTTGGATCTTTGGGGTTCGTGCCGGCCAGGAATTCCTGCAAGGTTGTGGCTCCGTCGCCATCCGTATCCGCCGTTGGTGCGGGCCAATTCGCCAGGTCGGGACCCCAGTTCTGAGTTTGCCAGTCGTTGGGCAGGCCATCGAAGTTTCCGTCATCACCCCAGGTCGTTCCCGTCACCGCCGGTGAAAGCGGTGATACCCGGCCATCCGCCAGCTTGTAGGCCAGACGAAAGGTGTGAGACGTGCCGGCAGCGAGTTGGGCAGCGGAATACATATTCCCACCAATAGTCGTGGGAGCGGAAGCGCCGTCGAGATAAAGATGGTAACTTTCGACGTTCAAACCAGCCCCGGCAAGGTCGGGCCAAGTGACACTCAGCCTCGACTGGCTGAGCGCTGAGACGTACGGAGCCGCGGGTGCCGCCAGCACCTGGGCCGAAGTATAACGTTGAGCGAAAAGGTCGAAGCTCGAGATGCCGCCAACAAAGCTGGACCAAACAACCAGGAAACGCCGCCCGCCATCGGAAGCTACGCTCGGTTGAAACTGTTTGCCAGCCGCGGTTGTATTTACTTGAAACTCCGATCCAACCAGGCCGCCGCCAGCCGACAACGACTGGCCGTAGACACCTTCAAACGATCCGTCCTGCCAAAGACTGGTCCAAACGATCAGATAGTCGATCCCGGACGCGGCGATCTTTGGCGCGAACTGGTCGCCGTAGGTTTCGGTGTTTACCGTGAGTTCGTCGCCCTTGGCCGCCCCGTCCGAACCAAAACTTCGCGCCGCAACGTCCCAGCCATTGGTCTGCACAACACCGTCGACCATTATCCGGCCAGCCCGTTCGCTCCACGCCGCGGCAAACCCGCCGTCGGCCGAGCCGCTGACCGCAGGGTTGGCGCAAACACTTGTTCGCGTGTTAATCTTAAACTCATCGGCAACCGCGTTACCGCTGACGTCATGAATCCTCCCAAAGACATCAACAGTATAAACATCGGCGCCGCTAGCAAGATCCGGGATTCTGCCTGTCTCGTCCCGGTTATTCACGATTCCCGCGCGTTTCTCCGAAATCCAGGTGACGATGAAATTGCCATTCGCCAGGACCGCGACGGCGGGTGTTCGCTGGTTTAATTGGGTTGTCTGGTTGACTCTGAACTCGCCGTCCAGTTTTTCTCCGCTCGACGAGAAGCGCTGGGCAAATACACCTTGCAGACTCCCATCCTGTCCGAAGCTGGACCAGACAAACACCACGTTGCCATCGGCCAGGGCGGCGACCGCAGGGTTGATCTGCTGGCCAATCGTCCAGGTGTTAACCATGACGTCTCCGGTGACAAACGTTCCGTTGGCCGCGAGAAATCGCGCGTAAATGTGTTGAAAACCATACGGACCGCCCTGCCACACGAAGACTGCCCCGCCGTTATTCAGTAATGCCAGTTGCGCGTTTTCCTGATCCCCGGCGGCCTTTTCATTGACCCGAAACGGCGCGAGCGTGCCCGACAGACTCACATCGATCCGCTGCGCGCTAATACCCAGGCCATCGCCATCGGTCATGTTGTCCTGCCAGACCAGGAACCCGCCGGAACTATTGAGTTTGACCTGCGGGAACACCTGGTCGCCCGGCAAACTGCCCGTGATCGCGTACTCGCCGCCCTGCGGCGAAAAGGCGTTTTGAGCTGAAGCCACTAAGGGAATCGCTCCCAAAAGCCCCAGAAGAACAAGCCTTTTCCAGGCGAGCAACAGTGATGACATAAGATTATGACTACTTAGCAAAGGATTGACTGTTTGTCCAACATTCAGAATAAATTTGGTTGCGATGTCACCTGGGCTTCCAATTCGTGAAGCAATGTCTTGAATCCCCACTCTAAATACAGCTCGCGAAGCCGACCATAATCCACTTCCCGCACTTCGAAGCGATCCACCGGATCGGCGCCCGGCAAATCATCCTTGAGCCGGATCAGGCTTCGATTTCGCTCAACGACGTTTTGAGCAGCCATTAAATTCGCTCGCAACCTTTCGGATGAAACCGCCGGGAGATTCCGGTAAATGTCAGAGGTTGAGCCGTGCTGTTTGATCAGATCAGACGCGGTTTTCGGCCCGACGCCGCTTACCCCCGGGATATTGTCAACACTGTCACCGATCAGACTCAGCCAGTCGACAATCTGATCAGGGTTCACCCCGGTTTTTGCGGAGACTTGCTCGGCAGTCCAAATCGCCTCCGACTTATCGTTCGGGTTGAGAAGTCCGACCCGCGGCGAAACCAATTGCATGAAATCCTTGTCGGAGCTGGCAATGATGACCCTCGCGCCCTCGGCCACCGCCTGGCGTGTCAGTGTCGCGATCAAATCGTCGGCTTCAACCCCGTCGTGGCAGATGGACGGAACGGCCGCCGCGTCGAGGAACGACTGAATTTGTCCGATCTGTTCCTCGAGGGAGTCGGGCATTGGCGGGCGCTGCGCTTTGTATTCCGGCAAGCTGGTCAATCGTTCAGCCGCCAGTCCGCCGTCCCATACCACCGCCCAATGGGTCGGCTGGTGTGCCGACCGCATTTTTGCCAGCATTTTGATGAAACCGTAGATTGCGTTGGTGGGAGCGCCCCCCGCCGAAGACAACTGGCGAATCGCATAAAAGGCACGGTAAGCGTAAGAATGTCCATCGACGATGAGGAACCTGGCTGTCGATGCGACAGGCTGGAGACTCGGCCGTGCTGCGGAACTTGCCATACAGAGTTTAGCTCAAGTTAGACCAGTTTGAACAACACACCTCACGCCATAAACGCCAGATTCCTGGAGACCTGTCACCGGTGACGCCCTTCCGGCTCTTACTTAGTCGAGGTCTGCGCCGGAATCATGTGCGGGTCAAAAGGCAAATTGTCAGATGTATGAACCGGGTTGCCCGCCGGATCGATAATCGTCGGGGTTACGAAAATGACCAGGTTCTTCTTGGAGGTCGAAGACGACTCGCTGCGGAAGAAACGCCCGAATACCGGCAAATCACCCAGGACCGGAACCTTGTCTTTGATCTTATTGACGTTTTCCGAAATCAAGCCGCCCAACACCACGGTTTGCTGATCCCAAACCACCACGCTGGTTGTCACCTGGCGGACGCGGAATTTCGGCAACGGCAACTGTGATGTGATCGGAATACCCAGCGTGTTACCGGCAGCGCCCTGAACTGTCGGGATAAATGCTCCGGGATCATCGTAGCCAAGGAACTCGGTGATGACCGGAATGAGGGTCATCTGAACCGAATAGCCATCAGCCGAGACATAAGGAACCACGTCGAGGATCGGACCGAACTCTTGCAGCACGACGTTATAGTTGACCGTCGAGCCAATTGCGGCTTGTCCCCCGGTGACAGCGCCGCCCGCCGTCGTGCCGCCGCCGCCCGCTCCCTGCTGCTGCTGATCCAATCCGGTTACCACGCTTTTGAGATCGGTGAGTTGCACCTGAGCCTGGCGACCGCTCATGGTTGTGACCCGAGGGGCGGCAAGCAAGTCGGCTCCGCCGCGCTGTTCAAGCGCGCGAATGACCACGCGAAACTGCGGATCGGTCAGGATGCCAGTGATCGTCCCGATCGCCGGCGTGGCCGTGGCGCTGCTGCCAAATGCATTCCGGATACCCGACGTCAATTGATTGTCGGTTGCCCTCGTGCCTTGGGCGCCGGCTCCTGGCACAAATTGCCCGGTGGAAGGATCGCGCGAGCCCGGACCAGGAAAGATTCCTGACGGATTGGCTGGTGAAGATGATTGAGGACCGCCGAACGACGGCGCCGTACCGGCCTGGGCTCCGATGGCCCCGCCGTTCATCAGAGTGTTTCCTAAAAACCAGTC
>JBDTOW010000130.1:0-8185 GCA_039933075.1 Verrucomicrobiota bacterium
CCTCCGCCAAGTCTCCAAAACGAAACGGCGGCAGGCCACTTTGCTCCTTGCCTAACAGCTCCCCGGCGCCACGCAGTTTTAAGTCGGCTTCCGCAATCTGAAAACCATCCGTGGTTTCTACCAACACTTGCAAACGTTGATTCGCCTGTGGCGTCTTCGCTTCAGCGACAAGGATGCAGTATGACTCGTGAGTCCCGCGGCCGATCCGCCCGCGCAGTTGATGCAATTGCGCCAGCCCGAATCGGTGGGCATTCTCCACGATCATCACGGTTGCGTTGGGCACGTCGACTCCCACCTCGATCACCGACGTCGCCAAAAGGACCTTGATTTCGCCGGCCCGAAATTCCGACATGACGCGATCCCGCTCCTCCGCTTTGAGCCGCCCGTGCACGAGGTCCGTGCGATGCGGCGCCAGCTCATTCTTGAGCGTTTTATATTCGCGCGTGACAGCCTTCAAGTCACCTTCACCCAAATCGTCGACGCGCGGATACACCACGTAAACCTGCCTTCCTTCGCCCAACTTCTGCCGGACGAAATCCCACACTTTCGGCAGCTTGTCGGCAGTGCGAACGAACGTCTTGATCCGGCCGCGCCCCGGCGGCAAGGCGTCAATCACGGAAATGTCCAGGTCACCATACAGAGTCAGCCCGAGCGTGCGCGGGATAGGAGTCGCGGTCATCACGAGCAAATGTGGATACCGGCCTTTGCGAACCAGCTTCTCGCGCTGAACGACCCCAAACTTGTGTTGCTCGTCAATCACTACCAAACCCAGGTTCGGCACGGAAAACGTTGATTCGATCAAGGCATGCGTGCCAATGACCAACATCGATTTCGGAGCGGGCAGTGAGGAATTCGGCAATGGTTTCCGGCTTTCGGCAATCGAATCCAAGTCCGGACCAGCCAGCACTTTGTGGCTGCCTGTGTGCAACCGGATGCTGATTTCGAGCGGCTCAAACCATTGGCTGAAAGTTTGATGATGTTGCGCGGCCAGGATTTCAGTCGGCGCCATCAACACGACACTGTAGCCTGCTTCCAAAACGATCAATGCGCTCGCGGCAGCCACCGCCGTTTTGCCTGAACCAACGTCACCTTGCAACAACCGCCGCATGGGCTGCTCGCGCCCCAGGTCATGACGGATCTCGCGTAATACTCGGGTTTGGGCCTCCGTCAGACGGAAGGCGAGTTGGGCAAGAAACGGCTTGATAAAATGATTGTCGCCAACGCATCGCAAGCCGCGGGCGTTGGCCAGCAGTTTCTTTCGCCGACCCTGAATTTCCAACTGCAATTCGACGAACTCCTCCAGCGCCAGTCGCTGGCGCGCGATCTCGGTGTCGCTCAGCTCCTCGGGAAAATGGAGCATGTGAATCGCGTTGGCGCGGGTCGGCAGATCCGGAAGACGTTTATCGAGAAACGCCTCGTTGATCCCCGTTTCATATTCGGCAAGCAGGCGCCAGATGAAGGCGCGCAGCCATCGTTGCGCGAGTCCCTCCGTGAGCGGATAGATTGGCACAATTCGATTCAGATGTATGGCGGTTTCCTCGCCCGACACAACCACTTCGGTCTCCGGATGGTCGATGGTGCGCGGTTTTAAAGAATGCACAGCTCCGTAAACCAGCACGTCATCGCCATGGGCAAAATAATTCTGCATGAACGGCAGGTTCCACCAACGGCAATGCAACCGGCCCGTGCCATCGTCCAAAATCAGCTCAAAGACTGATTTGGAGCCGCCGCGAAAGCGTTTCAGGCCAAGGGCGACAACTTTCCCGCGGGTGGAGGCCGCTTCCCCGAGGCCCAGTTCTGCGATGGCGCAAAAGCGCCGCCGGTCCTCGTAACGCCGCGGCCGATGCCGGAGAAGGTCGCCGACGGTTCGCAGTTCGAGTCGAGCGAACTGCTCAGCCCGCTCAGGACCAACTCCGCGAATTGCCGCCAAGGGCGATTCCCAGCGCACACTTTGTGCAGCCAACATGAAAGGCTTTATAGAGGATCAAGGGCGAACGAGGAAAGGTTGATCGTTGCCTGTCGACAATTAGGACTGCTCCCAACACTTTCACGAAACTTTGAACGAAACTTTGAACTTTGAACTTTAGGCTTTGGACCTTACCTTTCCCAACAATGACGAGTTCGGCGGATTCTCCACTCGATCGGCTGTGGCACGAATACAGCCAGGTCTTTCAGAACTTTGATGATTTGACGCTCGCACGCTGGCTGGCGCAAACCTTGGGTCAGTTGGAAGGACGTGTCTGGCGATTGTCGCATCCGTTGCTGGGCTCATTTCGCCTGGGAACGCAGATCGCGCACGAGCGAGATATCTGGTTGAAGCGCCTCGCGACCGCGCCGGCCGCCTATTCCGAGTCGCCCTGCTGCCGCGCGCCGATCCTTCCTTTGTTCACCCGCGACGTGCTGGAATCCGGCCTGGTGTGCCAGCATTGCAGCGCCACGGCCGTCCCCTTCGACGAATTGCCGCAAGAACTCCAGACGTCGATCCGCAATTGGGCGGAGGAATATGCTCCAATCCATGCTGTGGCGCACTGGGATGACCGGCAGCGGAAGCGCGCCGGTGATTACGACCAGGCGATGGACGACGCTGGCGATGCGGCGGAAACACTCCTGACGCAGGCTGGCACGCAGATCCTTCCCAAGCTGGCGCAGATTTACCCGGCCATTGTTTGGGAAGACCAGGATGAATGCCTCGAAGTGCGTCCCGAGGACATTGTATTCTGAGCGCCAAAATGACGAGTGAACGCCTTGTTTTGTTGAACCCGGCAAAGCCGCAATCGAGCGAGTCCTGGGCGACGGTTCCCACTTGATAAGGTTGTTTTTAATTGGCATGAGATTTCTCGTTCGCTGGACCTTTCGATGCGTTCTGCTTTCGATCGTACTGTTCGTTGCACTCGTGCTGCTGAAGGATACGCTGGTAAAATCGCTAGTGGAGCGGCGGATCCGATCTCAAACCGGACTCGAGGTGCGCATTGGAAAGTTCGAAGCAAGCTTGCTGACTCCGACGGTCACGATTGAAAACTTCAAGCTATACAATGCCCCCGAATTTGGCGGCTCGATGTTTATCGACTTGCCGGAATTGCACCTTGAATACGATCTGACGCCAATGACTTCCGGCCAAATCCATCTGCGACTACTCCGATTGAACCTGACTGAAATCAACCTGGTTGAGAACAAGGACGGGAAGACGAACCTGGAGCTCTTGCAGCATCGGTTGGAAGAAAGCCCTCAGTGGTCACCTGACCAGAAAAACAAACGAAAAATCGAGTTTGCCGGAATTGACACGCTCAACCTGACCATCGGGAAGGTCAATTACATCAGCTTCAAAGAGCCAGGGAAGAATTGGTCCCGGAACCTCGGATTAAAGAACGAAGTCGTGAAAAATGTGAAATCCGAGGCAGACCTCGCCGCGGTTGTCCTTAAGAGTCTCGTGCAAACGTGGTACTCCGGCCGGGGTGTGATCGCACCACCTGCACCAGAGAAGCCGGCGAACCCGCCGAACCCCAGGCCAAAAAACTCTCCTGCACCCTCAGTGAAATGAAGCTGGCGCGATCGCACATACGTCTCAACTTGTCTTAGATCTTCACCTTGAATTGCTCTCCCGCCTGGAGCGACAGAGCAAAACCCGCCAGCAGCTCGGGAATCTTTTTAAGATCCTTCAGGCTCACCAACTCGACCGGCGAGTGCATGTAGCGGTTGGGCAATGAAACCAGCGCGCTGGGAATTCCTCCGCGCGTCCAGAAGATAACGTCGGTGTCGGTCCCGGAGCTAGCGGACATTGCCTCGTGCTGCAAGTCGATCTTGTAGTGGGCCGCCACTTTTTCCAATCGCAACACCACCTCTGGATGATTGCAACCTCCGTGTGTGAGCGTCGGTCCGTGGCCGATTTTGATATCGCCATGCTGCGCTTTGCTCACGGTTGGATAATCGGTTGCGTGCGTGACGTCGACTACCAAAGCAATGTCCGGTTTCAACGAATAAGCAATCTGGCGCGCGCCCAGCAAGCCCACTTCCTCCATGATGTTGGAGACCGCGCATACCTCCGCCTGCAATTTGTTTCGGCGCTCGCCTAATTGCCGCAACGCCTCGGCGACCGCGAAGGTGCCGATTCGGTTATCAAACGCCCGGGCCACGGCCAGGTCTTCGCGCAGCAATTCAAATCTGTCATTCAAGGTGATGGGGTCGCCCACACGAATCAGTTTTTCCGCGGCTTTGCGGCTGGCCACCCCGATATCGATGAACAGTTCGTGAATCTTGGGCGGTTTGGGATGTTCATCCTGCTTCGTCAGATGCGGCGCCACATTGCCGACCACCCCATTCACGCCCCCTTTCAGGCTGTGGATGGTGACTCGCTGTGCTTTTGTAATCGCGGCGTCGATTCCTCCGAGTTTGCGGACATAAATAAACCCATCCGCGTCGATGTAATTCACGGCCATCGCAATTTCGTCGGCATGCGCGGCAAGCATCAAGCGCGGAGAACCGCCTTTATTCAACACCGCCACCGCATTGCCGTGGGCATCGGTGAAAGTTTCATCAGCATATTCTTTCACATAATTGAGCCAAACCCGTTGACCACGGAATTCGTGGCCTGAGGGACTCGGAGTGTTGACAAGTGTCTGCAGAAACTTAAGTGATTCGGCACGCATGCGACTGAGTGTAAGGGGACCACCAAGCGACAAAAGACAAAAATAATCGGCAATGCCATATTCGATGTCCAGGCATGAAGCGATCCTTTTTTCTTTTGCCCTGGTCGTTTTTCCTCTTTGCTTGGTTTCATGAGTCGTGAGTCGCTGAAAATGGTTGCCCGTTTGGTCGTCAAGCTGGGAACCGGTGTCCTGACGGATAGCCGGAAACACCCGGACCCCGCGCAAATGCGGCAATTGGTTGCGCAAGTCGCCAGCCAGCGAGCCAGCGGGAAAGAGGTCGTGCTGGTCACCTCCGGCGCGGTGGGCGCGGGCATGGGGGCGCTCGGCTACGAGAAACGCCCGAAGGATAATTCCGAACTGCAGGCGTGCGCCGCCGTCGGACAATCCCGCCTGATGTCGATGTATGAACAACTCTTCGACGAATTTGACCTGCGCGTCGCTCAGGTCTTGTTAACTCACGACGACCTCCAGCATCACGATCGCCATCTCAACGCGCGCAATACGCTGGTGACCTTGCTGGGTCATGGAGTGGTTCCCATCATCAATGAAAACGATGCCGTCTCGATTACCGAACTGCGCTTCGGCGACAACGACAAACTCTCGGCGCTGGTTGCCTGCCTGTTGCCGGCCGATTTGCTGGTCATCCTCACAACGGTCGACGGAGTCATCGAAAACTTTGGCCGGGCAAACCCAAAAACGTTGCCGCTGATAGAACGCATTGATGAAACGATCGAACAGATGGCGGACGGCACCAAAAGCGTTACCGCTGTCGGCGGCATGACCTCCAAAATCCACGCGGCAAAGATCGTGACACGCTCCGGCATCCCTCTGGTGATTGCTTCCGGGCGAAAGAAGAATGTTTTGTCCGCTATTCTGCAGGGCGAGTCGGAAGGAACTCTCTTTCTACCGCAGCAGAACAAACTCCGTGGACGGAAGCGTTGGATCGCATTTTTTCACCATCCGTGCGGCTCGCTGTTCGTCGACGAGGGCGCGAAAACAGCGTTACGTGAGAAAGGCAGGAGCCTGCTTCCGCCGGGAGTTGCGCGCGCAGAAGGGAATTTTGCGGCGGGAGATATCGTGAGGATTTGCGATTTGGCCGGAACAGAATTCGCGCGCGGGATTTCGGAATTCAGTTCCGACGCGATTCAAGCGCGACAATTGCCGCGGACCGAAGTGGTGCACCGGGACAATTTAGTGATCTTGTAGGTGATGAAAGCGAATTCCGCCCTGAACGATCTGCTTAACATTATGGCCCGGCTTCGCTCGCCTACCGGTTGTCCTTGGGACCGCGAGCAGGACCACAAGTCGATTCGTTTCCATGCCGTCGAGGAAGTTTACGAACTGATCGACGCCATCGAGAGTGCGGACGACCAGGAGATGACCGAGGAACTGGGCGACCTGCTGCTGCAGGTGGTGTTCCATTGCCAATTGGCGCGCGAACGCGGCGCTTTTGATTTTGAGAAGGTGTGCCGCCACATCGCAGATAAATTGATTCGCCGTCACCCTCACGTTTTCGGCGACGTGAAAGTGAAGAACGTGGAGCAAGTCTGGGCGAATTGGGAGCAGATCAAGAAAGCGGAGAAACACGGAACCAAACATGCGCGGCCTTCCGCGTTCGACGGCATTCCCAAACATCTCCCCGCCCTCTTGCGCGCGGAAAAGCTCGTCAAGAGGGCGCGCAAGGCGAACCTTCTGGTTGATCGCCAGCTTTCCGGCCACGGTTACACCAAGTCAACGCTGGCCCGGGAACTGTTCGCGCTGGCCAGCTACGCCCAGCGCAAAGGTTGGTCAGCCGAAGAGTTGTTGCGGTCGGAAACTCAGAAACGCGAGCGGTCGTCGCGCCGAAAAGAAGCCGCAGGCCGAGGCTTTGATCTCGCCTGATCGGAGTTATTCCGAGCAAGATTTGTGTGCGCTTGGCGGTTTGTTGTGGCTACAGTCTCGCTGACATGCCGTACGACAGCCCGGATGAACACCGAATTTTGCCGTAAACGTTGGCCGTGCTCCAGCCTGTTCGGATCAACAGGAGATAACAATAACAGAAACCACAGACACTTGGCTCGCTATCGACCCAGTTAAGCCCGTCTGCGGAGTTTCGAACGACACGATTGGAGTCCGGTCATTTTTCGACACCGACTGGCGATTGATCTACCGATGACCAGTTGCAAAGCTTCCGGTTTCGAGTTTAGTAGGTCCATGCTTACACTTGAACAAGTCGAACAGCAAGTAAAGCTCCTGACCAAAGCCGATCAGAACCGCTGCTAGGCTGGCTTGGAAACATGCTGGAAGATGAACTGGAATTGACCGACGATTTCAAGGCAAAAATTGAACGCGGCGAGCAGGATATTCGGGAAGGGCGCGTGCGTGTTCGCAAACCCTGAGGCTCGCGCATGAATGGCGGAGCGACCCAAATCGCATCACGCCAGTTCGATGACGATTTTTTTCGGTCGCCGCCGGCGGTTCGTGACCAGGTTCAGAGGAAGCGAGCTTCGGTCTAAATCTTCCAGCCTTTTCGATAGTGATGCTGGATGAACTGTTCGGCTTCAGGGCAATTGGTTGCCTTGAGTTTCTTCTGATCCCACTCGAGTTTTTTCCCGACGCGGAAAGCCACATTCCCCAGCAGCGCAGTCTCGGTTAGTGGACCGGAATAGTCGAAATGGCAGGTGGTTAGAGCGCCGGTTTTGCAGGCTTCAATCCATTCTTTGTGATGGCCAATGGAATCCTTGATGAACGGTGCCGGTGGTGTGAAGCCGGCAAAATCCTTTTCGGGCAACAGGACGCGCTTCCCATAATCAGCGAGAACCATCCCCTTGGTACCAACGAACAATACGCCGCTCTTCCACTTGGCCTTCAGTTCGTCCGCCAGGAGCGCCGGCTGTTTGCCACCGTGATACCACGTCAACGTCACGGGAGGCTGCTCGCCGCGCGCAGGATGTTGATAACGCACAATCAGCCACGGCGGGGTCGACTCGGGGTGAACCGGCGGACCATCGACCACCTCGACCGTGAGTGGCGAACGAAGATCGAGCGCCCAATGCGGCAAATCCATGTAATGACAACCAAAGTCGGCCAGCGCACCGCCGCCGAACGCCCACCAATTCCGCCATTTGAACGGAACGTATTCTGGACTGTACGGACGGTACTCGACTGGTCCGAGCCACAAATCATAGTGGATGTGCGGCGGGACCGGCGGTGAATCGGTCGGCAAGTCGTGACCGCCGTAAATCGCGTTCACCCAAACATGCACCTCCCGCACAGGACCGACCGTTCCACTCTTGATCAATTCCACAACGCGCCGGTAGTTACTTCCGGCGTGGATCTGTGTTCCGATCTGAGTGACAAGCTTGTGCTTGCGCGCCGTTTCCGTGATGATCCGTGTTTCTGAGATGGTTCGCGCGAGCGGCTTTTCACAATACAAATGCCGGCCTGTCTTCAGAGCTGCAACCGCCGCCACGGCGTGCGTGTGGTCGGGCGTGCCAACAACAATCGCGTCGATGTCTTTTTGATCGATGAGTTGACGAAAATCGTTGTAGGTTTTGGCCCCA
>JBDTOW010000131.1:0-8154 GCA_039933075.1 Verrucomicrobiota bacterium
CCATCATTGAGAAAACAGAGCACGCCGCTGCCGGTCGTGGCGATCAAGAGGTCTAAAGCTCCATCTCCATTTACGTCGGCAAATACCGCTCCGCGGAAGTGCTTTCCTGGACAGGCGACGCCCGCGTCATCCGTAACATCTTTGAATTTCCAGTTTCCGAGGTTTTTGTAGAGCACATTCCTGCTATTCATTCCGCAGAAGTAGAGGTCGGGCAAACCGTCGTTGTCATAATCCCCCACAGCAACGCCAGAACCGTTATACAAAACGCGATTCGCTGCTCCTTCCAGCTCCGCTAAAATATTGGTGAAAGTGGCTCCGGTTTCCTCCGGCTTCATCAAGGTGAACCCCGTCCCTCCCTTCCCTGGCACGTCCAATTCGGCCCACTTGAATCCCGGTTCGGCGTGCCAGTCGCGTGCTTGCGCCATCGCCGGATTACCTCCGAAAAGGATCGCATGCACGGCAAAGAGCGCGACAAGGATTCTTTTCATCGTGATAGGTTTACCGTGCATGTCATGGCATCACTGTGGGGCGAGTCAATGCGCCAGGCTCGCTGACTTCGTAGAGTCGATTGGGCCTGATATCTTTTATCGTGCTGATTGTTCCCCTGCGCCAGGCCACTTCGAGGGTCATCATCGCGGATCCCGCTGCAAATACCAGCAACGGATCCGACCCGGACAGGTAACGGCCACCGCAGATGACCTCTTGACTCTGGACCGGCACCGCGCCGCCCAGGAGCTTGATCTTCGCGCCGACGCCTTGCGTGTTTGGCGTAAGGCCTTTCAACCGCACTGCCACCCGAGGAGCGATGCTGTCGTTGCGATAGATCCCGGATTCACCGTTGAGATTGTTCACGACAAAGTCGAGATCTCCGTCACCATCGAAATCGCCAACCGCGATCCCCTGATGGACTCCCAGTGCCGCCGTTCCCCAGATGTCAGTAACTTCTTCGAATCTGAGATTTCCTGAATTGCGGAATGCAACAATGGGCATGGACAGACTGGGATACAACCGCGCATGCTCCATCATCTCGCGAGTGAAGGCTTCCTGACGTGCTTTGGGATCCATGCCGTTGGGCCAGGTATGCTGCCGCGACTTGATCTGCACCGTCGCATCCAAATCCTGAACGTCCCTGGAATGTCCAGCGGTGATGATCAGGTCTTCGTAACCATCCAGGTCCACATCGATAAATACCGGTTGCCAGGACCAGCCTGAGGCATACAGTCCGGAAAAATCCGCGATTTCCGCAAATGTGCCATCCCCTCGATTGTGGAATAGAGTGTTCCTCATGATTTGCGGCCGGTTGGCGATCTCACCCGCCATAGCTGGCATCTTCGTTTGCGCCAACGCTTGACGTTTGCGCTGCATCGGATCTCGATTCAACATATCCAACACCAGGAAATCCATGTGCCCATCGCGGTCGATGTCCGCGAAGTCCACACCCATCGAGTTTTCGCTCGTGTGTCGTATTGCCAACGGCGCGGCTGCGCGAAAACGGCCTGTGCCATCGTTGATCCAGATCCGGTCGGGCGTCCAATAGTCATTGCAAACGTAGATGTCCGGAAAGCCGTCCCCGTTGATGTCGCGAAATGTTGCACTCAGGCCCCAATCCAATGGTGCCCGCGTCAAAGATTGGCCTGCCTCATCTAAAAACCTGCCGTCAGTCCAGGAAATGGCGCGGAAACGTCCCTTGCCATCGTTGAGGTAGAGGAAATCGGGCTCGCCGTATTCCAGCAACCCTTCAGGTGCCAGGATCAACCGGTCCTGGAGAAATGGTGGGAGAACCATTTTGCCGTTGATTCGCTGCACCGGTACTCGACTGCGATCGCGAATGTCATCCGTGCGGTAGTTAGACACGTAAAGGTCCAGTGTCCCGTCGCCATCAATGTCCGCCAAAGCCAATGTCATGCTGCCATAACTCGTCCCGGTTCCTGCTCGCTGTGTAATATTTGTGAATTTCCCCGTGCCATCGTTCAGGAAACAAGTCACCCCATGCCCGAGGGTAGAAACCAACAGATCCAGCCAGCCGTCACCGTCGATGTCCGCAAAAACAGCTCCGCGGCAGGCGCGGTTCGTAGCGTTCACGCCGGCGTCTAGTGTTACATCTTCGAATCTCCATCCACCCAAATTTCGGTAAAGAGCATTGCTCCCGGCGAGACTGGAGAGAAAGATGTCGGGCCGGCCGTCCTTATCGAAATCCCCAACGGCAACTCCGCTCCCGTTTTCCAACACGCGATTGGCGGCGCTGGACCGCTCGTCCAGGATATTGGTAAAACGGAGACCGGTCTGTTCAGAAGCAAGTGATGTGAACCCGGGCTTGCCTTTTTTCGGAAGCTCCAATTCGGTCCAGCTCACATTGCCTTCTATGTGCCAGCCGCGTGTCTGTGCGTCACAGAAAAGAGCCCAAAGAAGGCCCGGCAGGATAAGTCCGAATATGACCGGATTTTTTTTCATCTCGTCCGTCCCAGGCGCAAATGTGGCGGCTCAACCAGATCAAAAAAGAGACCGGGCTTTCACCCGGTCTCTCGTGTCAATCACCGAATTAATCTTCGAATTTACGGCTTGAACCGGAAGTATTTCGGAGCCGTCGAGATTGGCGTGGTGTATGAACCGCCTGAGGCTCCCGGAACATCTGCCCACGTTCCAGGCAGCGAGGAGGCTGACTGCAACGCCGCAGTGGCGGGACTCCACTGGATAACCACGTTGGCCCCCTGAATTGTGATGCCGGTGAAGTTGGACCCGGTGGGCGGCTGGACGCCGCCACCATTGAAATCCCAGAAGGCGATCAGCGTTTCGCCGGTCAAATCTTTCGGAGAAGTTCCACCGGCCAGTTTAACGGCGTCCGCAGCGGAGATCTCAGTGGAAAACACGGCGAAGTCATCTATCATACCGTGCATAAAGTCGCCGCCGGGGACTCCATCGGTGCCCAGGCCGATTTCCGTGAAATCCGGCAATAGGACACCCGTACTGCTGCCATTCAGGAATAATTTGCCGTCAATGTAGATATTCTTTTGATCGGCCTTCTTGGTAAACACAAAGTGATGCCAGTTTGTCCACCACGTGTCGTTGCCGACGGTGTTGTAATCGGCGAAGGTGTTAATGTTATCACTGATCCGGTTAACCGTGCCATCGCAGCAAGCGGCGCCACCCATCGTATCGAAGTAGATGACGTCATCGCTCCAAGGAGTGTGCGCTTGGAAACCACGACCGCCATTGGCTGATGCGGAGACAGCCCAAAACGCGGAACCAGCGGCGATATCATATTTCTTGACCCACAGAGCAAAGCTCAATTGATCGCTCTTAGTCGCAGCGTTCAGGAAGCTGGCGTCGGCGATATCTACCCAGGTTCCTCCGACGGCCGTGGTATCGATGGCTTGGTCTCCCGCCTTGCCGGTGTGACCGCCGGCATCCGGAGTAAGGCCGCCACTTCCGCCGCGGATGAAACCCAAAATGCCGTGGAGAACATCCTTGGTCACTCCGGTGTAGGTTCCAGCAACGAAGGTGGTGCTGTTGGTAATGGTGGCGGAGGTGTTATCCTTGTAGACCACACTCAGGGCCACCGTCGAACCGGACGGTAATGGAGTAGCGAGTGAATAGTTTACTGTTGTCACCCCATTGGACTTGCCCCCGGTGGTTGGAACGGCGGCGCCGTTTAAGAATAAGTTGACGGAACCATCAGTGACCTGCGTCGCTGCATCCGCAAGCACCAGCTTGCCGCCGGCTAAGTTTTGCGAAAAACTTACGACATAAGCCGGCGTTGGTGTTGTTGCAGGTCCCGAATAGAACGCTTTGATCCCAGTCGTGTTCGTTGAAGACGGGTCGTTGAGCAGAATCTTGCTCCCATCGGCTTGAACGGTAAACCATTCACAGTTGGCGCCGCCGTTGCCGTTTTCCCAAAGGAGTCGCACGGGATAAATCCCTGCGGTAGGAACGAAGAATTTGAACAGGCTGTCGGATGCACCCCGCCCGCCTTCGAACATTCCCAATGTGACGCCCTGGAAAGCGTCTTTGCTAAGTCCCGCCGTAACCTTGAAACCGTCATCGCTGTTGACGCCCATGGTGTAAAAGACTCCCCCCGTCGGGAATTGCACAAACGTCAGGACTTCCGCCGCCGCGTTGTTATAGTCAGTGTTGTCTCCAACATGGGCCCCGGCAGGCATACCCGGAATCTCGATGTCAGGGTAGCCATTGTTATTATTAAAGTTTCCATCGGTCACGGCTATGCTCACCTGATCCCAATTGATCACGTCGGTATAGATGAAGTACCCGTCTGCGCCAATCGGTTGGCCACTGATAGTCTGGGTCAAATCCGCAATGTTCGTTCCGTGTACTCCGAGGAACATTTCTTCGGTCCACCCGATGGTATTGGGTTGGGTATCGGCAACCTGATAAGGCTTGACCTTGAAACCAGGTTTGGTCGTATCAACCCCGGTCACCGCGAGAGATGCCGGCACGGTGGCGTAGGCAGGAACGACAAAGGTCGAGTCGCTGGCGTAAAGAACGCCTGTGGTGTCCTTGAGTGTCAGGCTGGTCGCATTAGTCGCGTTCGAGACAAGTGGGGGGTTGGGCACATTGTATGCAATGGTCGTTACGCCGTTTGTCTTGGTTATCAAGGTCGGGGTAACCTGAGTACCGTTGAATTTAAGCACGATCGTGTTGGTATCGGGAGTATGCGGGCCGACATCGGTCACGCCGATCGTGAAGCCAGTAACACTGCCAACCGGATCGTTAATAAAGGGCACCGAGAACGCACCGTCCTTGGCGGCTTTATAGTGCTCGGCGATGCGGGCACCGGGGATTGCCTTGTCGAAGATGGCGACTTCGTCAATGTCACCGGTAAAGTAGTTGCCATTGGCGTCAAAAACTCCAGCGCCCCCGATGTGGACGTTAAACGTCGAGCTGCCATAGTCCGCGGTGCTTGAGCCCCCCGTCGTGATTAGTTTACCATCGTAGTAAGTTTTTATGTTCGAACCGCTCGCGATAGTGGCGACGTGGTGCCACTCGCCGTCCGGGAACGAGTAAGCGGTGTTGATGCTGCCCCCGTTGGGTGTCCAGATCTGAATCGTGTTGGCATCGATGAAGCCGTACTCAATGGCATCATTTTGTCCGACGATCCCAATGCGAGTCCCAAAGGTGGTAGGATCCGCCACGCGGTTCGTGGGTCGAACCCAGTATTCCAGACTGAAAGCACCCAGATCCTGCAGGTACTGTTTCTTAGCATCCACCCAATCCTGGGTAGTGGACCCCCCGAAGGTGGCGCTTCGATTATTAGCATCAAACCCTTGGAAGCTCGGGGGGCGTGGACCCGGGTTGCCTTGGGCGTTGCTGGGCGTTCCGCCTTCCCCTGCAGTAGCTTCATCGCCGGTATAGTACGCGCCGTCAACTCCTCCAGGAACGGTGTTCGAAGCAACCGGACCGCTGGTTTCCTCAAAGCGGAAGAAGGCCACCGGCTTATCAAACAAGATAATGTCGGAATAGCCGTTGACGAGGATCGTGTTCGTCTGGGCCTGACTCGTCGCGCCCAGCAGTGGCAGAATCGAGGCCAAGGCTGCCAGCCGTAGTCTGCCGGATAGTTTATTCATTTTTTTCATAGCATCAACTTTCTACTTTCAACTTTCTACTTTCTACTTTCTACTTTCTTTGAATCCCCTGCATTGTCGTTGGCCGCCATTCTCTTGCAGACGTGCGCCAGCACAGGGGTTTATTTTCATTGGATATTACCACAATTATTTTCGTAAATGAATTGCGAAAGTCAAGGTGGATTTCCTGAAGTTCCTGCTCTCCAACTTCAGTCTGCCGAAGCTATCTGTTAAAGCTTCCGATGATTCGCCGAGGCGACAACGATGTCCTTTGGCGCTTCGACGAGCAGACGTTTGATGTCGGTGACGAATCTCCGCACATCCTCTTCCTGCGTGTCCCATGCGCACATCAAGCGGCAACCCCCCTGTCCGATGAAGGTGTAAAATTTCCAGCCCAGCTCGCGCAAAGCAACAATGAGGTGCGGCGGCAGGTCCGCGAACACCGCGTTGGCCTGGCAGGGAAACAAGATTTTGACTTCCGGAATTTCGGCGAGCAACTCGTTCATCAAGCCCGCCATCTGGTTGGCGTGCGCGGCGTGCCGAAGCCAGGCGCCGTCCTGCAACATGCCGACCCAGGGCGCTGACAGGAACCGCATTTTCGAGGCGAGCTGGCCCGCCTGCTTGCAGCGATAGTCAAACTCCTGGGCCAGCTCCCGATTGAAAAAAACGACGGCGTCGCCAACGTGGGTCCCGTTTTTCGTCCCGCCAAAACAGAGCACATCGACGCCCGCCTGCCAGGTGATTTCCTTGGGCGCCACCCCGAGCGAAGCGACGGCGTTTGCGAAACGCGCGCCATCCATGTGAACCTTCAGGCCCAGGTGTTTCGCCTTCGCCCAAATCGTTTTGACCTCGGCAACGGAGTAAACGGTTCCCAATTCGGTCGATTGCGTGAGACTGACCGCGCGTGGCTTCGGGTAATGGATGTCCGTGCGGCGCTTTACCATTCGCTCAATCCCACCGGCATCGATCTTTCCATCGGCGCCCGGAACCAGCAGCACTTTCATGCCGTTCGAAAAAAACTCGGGCGCGCCGCATTCGTCCGTTTCCACGTGCGCCGTTTCGTGGCAAAGAAAACTGTGATAGGACTGGCCCAGGGCGGCCAGCGCGAGCGAGTTTGCCGCCGTGCCGTTAAACACGAAAAAGACTTCGCAATTGGTCTCGAAAATTTCGCGAATCAAATCCGCGGCACGCGCAGTCCAGGGATCGTCCCCGTAACTCACCGCGTGGCCCCGATTGGCTTCCGCCAGCGCAGCCCAGGCTTCCGGGCAGATGCCGGCATAGTTATCACTCGCGAAGTGACGCCGAGGTTCAATTGCTTTGGTCATAAGCCTGCATCTTTCGCTGGCGGTATGCTTACCAGGCGGGAGATGTGTGGCGAGAAATTAAATTATCAGCCAATTAATCTCGGAGTAACCGCTCCAACCCGCGCGACCGATAAGGGCTGACACCGGGAACGTACCCCTCGGCTTTGGCTTCGAAGTCGTATTGGAACAGGACCCCGATCTGATTGGCGCCGCGGTGATCGGTGCGAATCGCGTCAACGCCGTACGCGTAAACCAGCGTGACGAACCACGAGCCGGACGGCGACTTGAACGTGATACCGCCGCCCAATCCCGAATTCCAGTTCCCGGGCTGTTCCAGGCCAGGGAGATACTCGACCGGACCGGTCGCCGCGAAAGTCGTCAGTTGCCAGCGTTTCTTCGCGTCGAGCGGCAACGAATATTGCGCGTTGAGCAGAGCGAATCGCCGCGCCGAGAGCTCCTGAAAATAGTAGCCCGGCAGATTGAGCGGGAACTCCGAGGCAAACGGCAGCACGCCCCCAATCCGATAAGCGCTGAACCGGTCCGGGTTCGCGCTGGTGCCCAAGGTCAGGCTAATTTCGAAGGATTGGCGGCTTTGATCGAAAGTGTAGTTGAGCAGGGCTCGCCCCCAAAACAGATGCGAGTTCGCCTCCACGCGGCGATCCCCGCCAAATCCGTAGGCTTCTGTCTCGGCTCGAAACTTTCCTTCGTACCAAACGGAAATTTCCATCGCCAGCGGAGCGGTCATGGTAGGCTCGCGCCCTCCCAGCCGCAGTCCAGTTCGGACATTGAAAGCGGTGAGGTCGGACGGCAGCACAAAGTCCGCCGCGGTGTGGTCGTCCTTTTGATAAAAAGTCTGATCAAAGGTTCCGCGCAAGACCGCGAACAGCGGCACGAGCTGGCCAGGATTGAACCGGTGATAAATACTGCCGGAAATGTCGAACCCGTGGCCGGTAAATGACTCCTCACGCAGGTAGGACCCCTGCCGGACTTCGGAATAGCTCTTGGCAAATCCACCGCCGGCCAGTCCGACAGCGAAATCGGTGTTCGGCCCGAGCAGATGACTGAAACCAAGTTCGGCGTCCAGGTAAACGGGCGCGACGGCGGCGCGAAGAGTCAAATTCGTTTGGTAGAAGTTTGGTTCATTGTAATAATAAAAACCGTAGCCAGCGATTGGCCCGCGACCCTCCAGGGGCTGATTGTAACCAACCTGAAGCAGCCTCCTCCGTTCCGGATCGATTTGCGCGCGCGCCTGGTTAACCGCAACCAATGTCCAC
>JBDTOW010000132.1:0-8153 GCA_039933075.1 Verrucomicrobiota bacterium
TGGCTATCTGCGCCCAGCGTTTTTTTCAAGAGTTGGAACGCCTCGGTCGGCAGGAGACCGGGATCGGTCACCACGAGCGGCCGTTGCATCTTAACTCGTGGCAGGCGGCCGGGCAACTCCGCGAGCGAGCCCTGTCCAAAAAGGATCGTTGTGGGAAATGAAAAATTCGTCAGCGTTGAACTCATGCTCCTCAGTTATGCCGTTGCCTCGGAGCTAAAGCCAAACTTTTTTTTGAACTCCTCAACGGATGCGTCGATCTTGACGGGCCGCCTTTGGAACGGGTCCAGGTACGTGAGTGACGCCGCCCGCAAAGCCAATTGCCTGGCATCGCCGGCCCGCGATTTTGCGCGGAGACTATAAAGCGGATCCCCAAGAATTGGGTGTCCGGACGCTGCCAGATGCACCCGGATTTGATGCGTCCGGCCGGTAACCGGCCGGGCTTCGATCAACGCGCGCTCGGCGCGCGTGGCGAGAACCCGGAAGAATGTTTCAGCCGCGATGCCGGAACGGAGATCGACCTCAACCTTTCCGGTCAATCCCGGATCAGCCGTCAGCTTCAGACAACAATCCCACTCCCGCTCGGGCGGCTGGCCATGCACCACGGCAAGGTAAACTTTTTCGATGCGCCGGTTCGCAAACAATGCGCTATACGTCCTCATCGCGCCAGGGTTTTTGGCGAACAACAAGACACCGGTCGTTTCCGCGTCGAGCCGGTGGATGAACCGAAGATAGGTTATGCCGCGACAGCGCGCCCAGAAATCGCCCGCGTTGATTGAGGAGCGAATTGCCAATTGCAAATTCCGATTTGTTTTATCCCAAGACTGCGGGACAAGCATCCATCCGTAAGGTTTATCAATCGCGAGCACTGCTCGATCCTCATACAGGATGGGGATCCGAACATCGTTGGCGAGCTCGATGTAAGAAGGTTTAGACACCGGTAATCAATAGCGGTTGGCGCACGGAATGACAAGCGAGCGCCGGGTTGCGTAGTCGCTTAATCTTAATTCATCCAGTGCTCAACGGGAATCCTGTTTCTTCCGATAATGCACGTTAGTTACATGACAACCAACCTAAGGCCAAGCCAACACATATCAAACCGCGGGGATAACGATCCTTTGACAAACAAACCCGCAGTGCTCGAAGACGACCGTGGCGCAGTCATCGCCATGGGATTTGCCGCTGTGCCAGAGATCCTCATCATTGATGACGAGCAGAAAGTGCTGGACGTTCTTTCCGACGCTTTGGCGAGAGAGAACTGTCGGTTGACTACTTGCGGCAGTGCAGCGGAAGGTCTCGAGCTCGTTCGCCAGCAAAAGTTTGACCTAATCCTGCTTGATTTAGGATTGCCGGACATCGATGGCTTTGCCGTTCTAAAGGTGCTGAAGTCGAAGGACGAATCGAAACACGTTCCCGTGATCGTGTTGACGGGTTGGAACGATATCACGGACAAAGTGACCGGCTTTGATCTGGGAGCGGTGGACTATATCACGAAACCTTTTGAAGTTGCCGAGCTTCGCGCCCGGGTGCGTTCGGTTTTGAGAACCCAGATGCTTCAAGAGCAGCTTGCGCTGGCCAATCGCGCCCTCGAAGCCGCCCGCGTTACCGCCGAATCGGGCACGCGCGCCAAGTCCGAATTCCTTGCTAACATGAGTCATGAGATCCGGACCCCAATGAATGGCGTCATTGCCGTCGCCAGCTTGTTGGGGCGGACCCAACTTAACGAGGAGCAGTGGAGCCTGGTGGAAACGATTCGAACGAGCGGAGAAGTCTTGCTCAATATACTAAACGATATTCTGGATTACTCAAAGATCGAGTCTGGGAAATTCGAACTCGACCATCATCCATTCCAGTTAAGAAAATGTGTGGAGGAGACTCTTGATTTGATCGCCGCAAAAGCGACAGAAAAACATTTGGATTTAATCTACGACATGGGTGCGACGGTTCCGGAGATGATCGTGGGAGATAACAACCGGCTTCGACAGATCCTGCTAAACCTCCTGAGCAATGCCATCAAATTCACTGATCAGGGTGAAGTGTTTTTGGAAATCAAACTGGTGCCCGACATCTGTCAAAACTTGCCGGCGCTGAATTCGAGCGCGAGCGCTCCGGCGTCGCCCTCGGATTTTTCGGCCGTTCGCTTGCAATTCAGCGTCCACGATACGGGCATAGGCATCCCGGTGAATAAACTTGATCGTCTGTTTAAATCCTTCAGTCAGGTGGACGCAACGACCACCCGGCAATTTGGCGGGACCGGACTTGGCCTGTCGATCAGTAAAAAACTGGTCGAGCTCATGGATGGACGGATATGGGTGGAGAGCAAAACCGATCAAGGTTCCACCTTTCACTTCACTCTCACAGCTCAACCCGGACCGGCAGTTTCTAGAGATCTTTCCAAATTGAAAGGGAGACATCTGCTGATCATCGACGACAATCCCACCCAACGACGAACTCTGCGTGCGAATGCACAAAAGTGGGAAATGGTGGTCACAACCGTTGAAAACGGGACCGAGGCCATCGAAACGTTGACCAGCCGTGAAGCGTTCGACGCAATCCTGCTGGAGATGAAGCCGGGGACGGGTGGAAACCTGGTTCAGGCAAACCAAATCAGGAAATCTCACGGAGCCACCGCGTGTGTTCTGATCGCGATGAACTCACTTGGTGAGCGCCTCCATCCAGGACAGGTTTCCGCGACCGGCTTTCAGTCCGCTCTGACCAAGCCAATTAAACCCGAGCTCCTGTACGACGCTTTGGTCAATGGAATTTATGGGGAAGACTCCCCGTCAAAAAAGGCATCGGTAGTAAATGAAGCCGATGGCAATCTCGCCACGGAACTTCCCTTGAGCTTATTGGTCGTTGATGACGACCCGGTAAACCAAATGGTCGCACTGCGCCTCTTAAAACAGATGGGTTATAGGGCCGATGTAGCTTGGACGGGAAAGGAGGCAATCGCCACTTCCGAAAACCGCCATTACGATATCATTTTCATGGATTTGCAAATGCCTCAACTCGACGGGCTGGACGCGACCCGGCGGATACGCCAACGAGAAGCGGAATCATCCCATGAGGCCAGTCGCTCGATTATTATCGCAATGACGGCCAATGCCATGAGCGGCGATCGGGAAAAGTGTTTAGCAGCCGGAATGGACGATTACATCAGTAAGCCAGTACGCCCGGACGTGCTTCGGAGCGCCGTCAAATCATGGGGTCAAAAACTCAAAAAGCAGCCGGTTGAAGTTGTCCGAACCACCTCGGCTCCGATACGCGAACAAGGAGCGAGTTCCTCAATTGTGACCCCTGGATCTTCGGAAAATCAAGACCCAGGACCTCCCGTTAATGTCGGACGGCTGATGGATTTTGCCGCGGGTGACCAAGCTGCCCTGGATCAGTTAGTCGAAATATATTTGAGTCAAACTACCGGACGCATGGCAAAAATCGGGACGGCGATCGCTTCCGGCGCGGCAAAGGATGTTGAACAGCTCGCTCATGCCTGCGCTGGGGCAAGCTCCACCTGTGGAATGGCTCCCATCGCCTCACTTTTCCAGGAACTGTTACGCCAGGGGAAGGAAAAGAATTTGAGCGCGGCTCCCTTGCAGTTCGCAAAGCTGGAAAAGGAATTCGAACGGATCAGGCAATTCCTAAAAGCGCTGCCCAGACTTCAGAGCTGATTGTCCTGAGCGCCGCCAACATCGCGGCATCAAAAAGCGAGTTGCGAGAATCCGAGGGCATTGCGCTCAACGATTACGACAATAACCGATCGTCACAAAGCCCCTCATTTTCCGGCCAGCTTCCTGTCCGTGAACTTCAACTCCAGGTTGCTCCAATATCCAAACTCCCTGGCGCGGTGATTCGCCGCGTTCTCCAGTCGCAGGGTGACTTTTCCTCCGGCGAACGGACTCAGATCCACGCTGATTTCTTTCCAGCGCTCTCCGAATCGGTCCACAATTTGTTTGTGCAGGAGCTTTCCGTCACCGAGAACACGCAATTCCCAGCCTCCGTTGTCAGGGGCTGCCACGGCGAACGTCAGTCTGGCATTTTTTCCGGCGGGAATTTCCACCTCGCGCTCCAGCGAGGCGGGTTTCTCCCGGTCGAAGGGATGCGTCATCAATACGTTCTTGCGCCCCGCGTACTCGGGCAACTTCACGAGCATGTTTTTGTCCTCGGGAGCTATAACGCGCCACTGCGGATTCCATAACGCCACGGATTCGCGATCCATCAACGGAGCGGTTGAGGCGGACGATTTCTCCTCGCCGACCAATTCTTTGCGTCGTTGCGGGGTCAGAGGTTTGTTGTCCTGCGGCGGATTGAGAATGTACCAGATCAAGTTGCGGAAATCGGCCTCAGGCATTTGTTCCAATCCTTCGGGCATCACCGAGATTTCGCTGACGCGCATCGACTTGATGTCTGATTTGACAACCACTTCCTCCATTGGACCAGCGGAAACGAGCTTCACCCGCCGGTCAGTATCCTCGACCAGCCGGCCAGCGACGAAGCGCCCGTCTTTGGTTTCCACTTCGACATTTTCGTAGCCTTTCCCGATGATTTCATTCGGATGGATGACGTTGTGCAGGAGCGCATCCAGCGTCGAGCGGCCGACGCCGGTTAGATCCGGACCCACTTCGGCGCCTTCGTCATAAAATTTGTGGCAGACGAGGCAGGTCTTTTTGGCTAGCTCATGACCAGCAGCCAGATCTGCTTCACCGTCCAACACCGCCTTCCGTTTCTCGCTAATGAGCTTCAGCTTGTCGGCATCGGCCTCCTGGTATCGGCTGATTAATTTGCCAATGCGATTGCGAACCGCGTCGTCTTTCGATTGCACTAACGCGCGGATGCTGGTGGCTGGCAAATCTCCGATCGGGATTGCCTTTTCTTCGAGCGCCGTGAGAAATACACCGCGCCATTGGCCGCGCGAGATCATGGTCTCAGCCGCCGCGCGTTTGGCCGCGGGTGAGAAGTTCTTCCAACTTTGGATCAACGGCTCTGCGATCCTGTTTCCGCCAGTCTCGCTCAAAGCGCCAATGGCGGCTACGACGACCGGCTCGGGATTCTTCGCGGCGAGCACCGCCAGCATCGCGTCGCGCGTTGCGTCCGTCTTCGTTTGACGCGCGGTCTGAATGGCGCGAATGCGCTCCGCTTCGCCAGCCTTCTGGTCGTTTATCCGGGCTAACACACTCTTTAGCGCCAAGGCATCGCCCCACAACGTTCCGAGCTGCTGCCCGCGAGAGGCCACCTCCGGGTTGGGATTTGCCGAAAGCCTGGCAATGAAATTGGCCGTTGGTTTGTCCGGTGTCAGCGCTCTGCCCTTCTGGCCTTCGATCAAACCATCAAGCGCGGCAACGGCTAAGCCGGCATCGGTGTCCGCGGCAGCCGTGACGAAATCGATGGCGCTATTGAGTGTCTCGCTGGATTTCAGGTCGCAAACGCGTCGCATCGTTTTCGTTGCGAGCTGGCCGCTCAGCGGCATGGTCCTCGGACCGTTCTCGAGGAGCCATTTGAACGCCGCTGGGGGATCCTTTGCTACTGACGGTTCAGACGCCATCCAAATCATGAACGCAATCAACGGGTCTTTGCCATCCGAGGAAGATCTCACGAGGCGTTCGAGGATTTCGCCGACACCGACGTCCGCATCGGGCGGGGTGTTTACCGTCAACGATCCCGAGATGTACTGGCGGGCCGCCGTGGCCACGGCTAATCGCACGGAAGGATCATGATCGTCCGCAAGGGTTCGCAATCGATTCAAAGCTGCTTCTGAGTTGAGGCGGCGCTCGCCGGTCAAACGAGCAACCCATGTGCGGATGGCTGGCTCTTTGTCGCCAACATAACGGTCCAACGTTGCTTCATCGAGTTGCTGCGAGCCGTGCAGCGACCACAGCGCGGCCAGCCGAGCTTCGAGCGTTGAGCCTTGTGCGAGGAGTTTTTCGAGCAATGGTTTTGCCGCGACGTTCTGCCGCTCGGACAGCAGCCGTTGCGCCTGGCGACGTTGCCAAACGTTTGGATGTTCGAGGACCTTAACAAGCTCGGACGTGTTAAGTCGCGAGAGATCCATAACCACATCCGGCCGGCTCGGGACGGACGCGCCCGGTTTGTTCCCGACGTAAACCACGCGCCAGATGCGTCCGTACTCAC
Organism: Verrucomicrobiota bacterium; assembly: GCA_039933075.1. Lineage (GTDB taxonomy): Bacteria > Verrucomicrobiota > Verrucomicrobiia > Limisphaerales > JACPZS01 > JBDTOW01. The sequence goes on from JBDTOW010000132.1 coordinate 6,124, forward strand.
GGTCTACACCGGCGGGATCGGCATTCGCGTTTTGATAGCACGGATACCGGTCATACCAATCCATGAGCCAGGCGCAGCCATCCGGCCCGACCTGAGTGCTGACCGGCATGAACCAGCCGTCATTCGCGCGAACGAAATCCCGGATGAACGAGGCCTTAAAGCTCGAGCCGTTCGGAGTGAGGCTGTCCTGGTGAATCGCGTTGTCATGAATGTTGCCAATCAAAATCGTGCCGCGATATTCCGCCGGATACTGGTTGCCCTGATAAACTGCGGCGCCCGCATAAGCGGCCATGTGGTGGCGGTGATCGACGATCGAAGGCAAAAGTTCATAGGCGTAAGGATACAGCGGAGTGCCGCCTTGCCGCGCGTAAAGTGCGCCCGGCGCCATGTGGAACAGGTGATCGATCACGCAAGCGCTGACGAAAAAATTGCCGGTTCGATCAAAATCCATGCCCCAAGGGTTGCTGGTGCCGTCGGCGAAAACTTCAAATTTTTTCGTGCGCGGATGATAACGTCCGATCGCGGCGTCCATCGTCACACCGGTATCGTTGGGGTTGTTCGGATCCTTCACCTTGGAATGAGTAAAAACGCCGTGCGTCATGTATAACCAGCCGTCCGGGCCCCAGGTGAAGCCGTTCAACAATTCATGCCGATCTTCCAGGCCGAAACCGGTCTTGAGCACCGTGCGTTTGTCCGCTTTGTCATCGCCGTCCGTGTCTTGAAGGAAAAGAAAATCGGGCGCCTGGCCGACATAAACGCCGCCGTTGCCGAGCAGGATGCCCGTGGCCAGACTCAAGCCATCCGCAAACACGGTGACCTTGTCCGCCTTCCCGTCGGCATCGGTGTCTTCCAGAATCTTGATGCGGTCGCGCGGTTTTTCCCCAGGCTTGGCACCGAGCGGGTACTCGTATAATTCGAGTATCCACAGCCGACCGCGTTCGTCCCAGGTCATGGCGACCGGATTCACGACTTCCGGTTCGGAAGCAAACAAGCGCACTTCGAATCCTGGCGGCACGGTGAATTTCTTTCGCGCTTCCTCCGGAGCCAGTGCGGGCGTTGGCGCAGGCGCGTGCTGGCCGCTGACCTGGCGGCCGGGAGGGTTGTTTTTGTAAATGGGAAAATCGTAGAGTTTGCCTGGCGGCGCCGCGGCGAACGAAAGAAGGGGGACAGCGAATGCGGCCGCAAGGACGATGACTCGAAAGCGGAATTTCATGTCATCGATTAAGAAAGAATTCGCGGATAGGGTCAATCCGATTCCCGTCACAGCCCTCGAAGCGATACTGCTCCCCGCAAATCCAGCAAGACGGACTCAAGAGGGAGCGCGGACAGTTTGTCCGGCTCTGATCGCTCGAAATCAGGGGAAGCCTCCACGGTCTTTCTACCGGCCATTGGGACCATACTTTACAGATCGGAGCGCGGATGCCCACATCCGCCCTGCCATCGAACGTGAACTCGCGGATGTGGGCATCCGCGTTCCGATCCCTTGCAGGTTCATGGTCCCGGGACCATAACTTCGGGAACGCCCATGGCCATCCGAACTATCACTTATGGCAACGGGCTGTTTGTCGCGCTGCGTTCAGATTTCTCATTCATGACGTCGTCCGACGGAGTGAGCTGGACTGCGGGAGCTTCAGGAACGTCTGACTATCGCAATGCTATCACTTACGGCAATGGATTGTATGTCGCGGTGGGAGGCACAAATCTTCTAACATCGCGCGATGGTCTGCTTTGGACGCCATGACCAACGTGAGCCATCTCCTGCGCAACATTCAGTTGGTAAAATGCTCGACTGGATTGTCCTTCAATCAAACCGTCGGCAAAGTCCACAACGCGCTCGGGTACGCCGTTCCCGCGTGGACCTGTCCTTTGGCGCCGCCGCCGGCAACACCATGATCGTTTATGCGCCCAACAACCTCTTCAGCGCTTGTCCGATGACGTCGCCGCCAGCTAACACTGGCAAAACCTTTCGCTTCGCATTAAGCTGTGGGCCGTGAGTTCCAATGCGGAATCCGATTTGATCGCGCGTTGCC
>JBDTOW010000133.1:0-8150 GCA_039933075.1 Verrucomicrobiota bacterium
GCTGCTGTTGAGCGGTTAATCCTCAACCCGGGGCCACGGCTCTTTCGTTCAACGGCTCTTCGCAATACGTCACCTTCGGCGGAGCGCCTGGTTTGGGCGTCACGACATTCACGATTGAGACGTGGTTCCGGCGTGCTGGCGCTGGTATCGGGACCGACACCGGCGCCGGCGGCATCACCGGTGCGATTCCGCTAGTCACCAAAGGCATGGCCGAAAACGAAACCACTGTCACGAACATGAATTATTTCCTGGGCATCCGCGCCTCGGACGGCGTGCTGGTGGCCGATTTCGAAGACAATGCTACGGGGGCCAACCATCCGGTCGCGGGAGTAACCGCCATTGCCAGCGATAACGTCTGGCATCACGCCGCTGTTACGTATGGCAGTGGCACTTGGAACTTGTATCTGGATGGTGTGTTGCAAACATCGCTTGCGGTAAGTGGCAGCCCGACTCCGCGCTCGGACAGCATCCAGCACGCGGCGCTGGCCACGGCACTCAATTCCAGCGGCGGCATCGGCTCCCAAACCCAGGGCTTCTTCAACGGGACACTGGATGAAGTGCGGGTTTGGAACGTCGCCCGCACGCTGACGCAGATCCAATCCACGATCAACCAGGAGATCAGTTCCCCGATAGCGAACCTTCTGGCCCGGTGGGGCATGAGCGAAGGGATAAACTCGATCGTCGGTGATTCCTCCGGGAATAGCATCACGGGCGCCGCTGTCGGCGCTCCGGCCTGGGTTAGTGGCGCCCCCTTCAACATCAGTCCCAACGCTCCTCCTTCAGTCAACGCGGGCGGCGACCAGACAGTTGCCATCCCGGCCTCGGCGAGTCTCGACGGCACGGTTACGGATGACGGGCTGCCCGCGCCGCCCGCCTTGACCACTTCGTGGAGCAAGGTGAGCGGCAGCGGAACGGTCACGTTCGCTGACGCCAGCGCTGTGGATACGACAGCGACTTTCTCGGTGTCGGATACGTATATCTTGCGCCTCACCGCTTTCGATGGCCAGTCGACAGCCTTCGATGACGTCACCATCAATGTGAATCCAGCGCCGGGCACCGGCACAGCGCTCCTGTTCAACGGAACTTCACAATACGTGACGTTCGGTCTTGCTGCCGGTCTTGGTGTAACCACGTTTACGGTCGAAACCTGGTTCCGGCGAGCCGGGGCAGGCGTCGGCACCGGCACCGGCACCGGCGGCTTCACCGATGCGATTCCGCTGGTCACTAAGGGCATGGCCGAAAACGAGGCTGGCGTAACGAACATGAATTACTTCCTGGGCATCCGCGCCTCGGACGGCGTGTTGGTGGCCGACTTCGAAGACAATGCCACGGGGGGTAACCATCCCGTGACTGGCGTGACTGCCATCGCCAGCGACAACGCCTGGCATCACGCCGCGGTTACGTACGGCGCTGGCACTTGGAATCTGTATCTGGACGGAGCTTTGGAAACATCCTTGGCAGTCGCCGGCAGTCCGACGCCGCGCAATGACAGTATCCAGCACGCGGCTCTCGCTACCGCTCTCGGAACGAGTGGGGCGATTCCATCAGGTCAGACCCAAGGTTTCTTCAACGGCGCCCTCGACGAGACTCGCATCTGGAATGTGGCCCGCTCACAACCATTGATCCAATCGACGATGAATCTCGAAATCCCATCGGCTCCCAACCTCGTCGCCCGCTGGGGAATGAATGAAGCGAGCGGAAATTCCGTGGGCGATTCGTCGGGAAATAACCTCAACGGGAACGCGGCGGGTTCTCCGACGCGTGTCCCGGGAGCGCCCTTCAATGCCGGCGGTAATCAGGCGCCGTTCGTGGAGGCCGGTTCAGACCAAAGCCTCACGTTGCCCGCTGTGGCAAACCTGGCGGGCACGGCACTGGACGATGGGCTGCCAAATCCTCCGAACCTGCTTACGACGACCTGGTCGAAATTCAGCGGTCCGGGCACGGTGACGTTTGGTGATGCCAGTCTGCCCGTCACCACCGCCAGCTTCAGCACCGGGGGCGTGTATGTTTTGCGGCTGACCGCGACGGACAGCCAGCTCACCAGCGGCGACAATCTGACGGTCACGGTCGCGGACGGAGGCGGAGACCCGGTGCTCGTCGGCGCGGGCGACGTTGGCAACTGCAGTACCACGGGGGATGAAGCCACCGCGCTGCTCCTCGACAACCTCCCCGGAACCGTGTTTACCGTCGGCGACAACGTCTATGTGAACGGCACGACCACCGAATTCGCCAACTGTTACGACCCGAACTGGGGTCGCCAAAAAACACGCACGCGGCCGGCAAGTGGCAATCACGACTACAACACTCCGGGCGCGACCGGCTACTACGATTACTTCAACGGAGTCGGCAATCAGAGCGGCCCCGCTGGGGACCGCAGTGCCGGCGGCTATTATAGTTACGACCTGGGCACCTGGCACATCGTCGTCCTGAATAGCGAATCAGGCCCGAGCGGACTTTGGGATGTCAATGGTTGCGATGTCGGTTCACCCCAGGAGCTTTGGCTGCGCGCCGACCTTGCCGCGAATCAGGCCGCCGGCCGCAACAACATCATGGCGATCTGGCACAAGCCGCGTTTCAGCTCCAGCGGCAACCACACGTTTATCCAGCCGCTCTGGCAGGCACTCTACGATTACGGTGCCGAGGTCGTGCTCGGTGGCCATTGGCACAATTACGAGCGCCTCGCGCCGGTGGATGCCTCCGGACAACCGGACGCCAACTTCGGCATCCGCCAATTCGTCGTCGGAACGGGCGGCACGGGCCTGACCGGATTCGGGACCATCCTGCCGACCAGCGAGGTGCGCGACGCCACTACGTTTGGAGTGATCAAATTCACATTGCACGCGAATAGTTACGACTGGCAGTTCATTCCCATCGCCGGTCAAACGTTCACTGACTCCGGCTCCTCACCCACTCATGCGTCACCGGTTTCGAACAATGCTCCCGTCGTGAACGCGGGCGGTGATCAGAGCGTCACCTTCCCTGCCAGCGCCACGCTGTCCGGCACCGCGACAGATGACGGCCAGCCTAATCCTCCCGGGGCGCTCACGGTTTCGTGGACCAAAAATAGCGGTCCAGGTACTGTGACTTTTGGTAATCCTTCACTGGCGGCGACCACGGCGACCTTCAGCACCGCGGGCACCTACGTCTTGCGGTTAACGGCGAATGACAGCTTACGGACAACCAGCGACGATGTGACGATTGATGTCGTTCCGGTTGGCGGCGGCACGGGTGGCCTCTCGTTTGATGGACAGAACGATCACGTCGCCTTCGGCGCCGCGTCCGGACTCGGGGCGTCCACGTTTACGATTGAAACGTGGTTCAAACGGCTGGGCGCGGGGGACCCCACCACCACGGGCAGCGGCGGGATCACCGACGCGATTCCGTTGGTGACGAAAGGACGCGGCGAAGGCGACGGCAGCAACGTCGACATGAACTACTTCCTGGGCATCGATCTTTCCGCCAATGTTCTCATCGCCGACTTCGAAAGTGACGCCAGCGATACGACGCCGGGCCAAAACTATCCGGTCATCGGAACCACACAAATTACGGATAACGTCTGGCATCACGCGGCCGCCACTTATGACGGGACCACTTGGAAACTGTACCTGGACGGCGGACTCGAAGCCGAACAAACGGTCGCCAAAACGCCTCGGTCTGACAGTATTCAACACGCTGCCCTCGCCACTGCCATGGATTCCAATGGAACTCCCGACGGCTACTTCCAGGGAGTTTTGGACGAGGCCCGGATTTGGAATTTCGCCCGCTCGCAGGCACAGATCCAAGCCGCGATGAACACCGAGATTCTCTCAGCCACCGGTTTGCTGGGCCGCTGGGGATTCGTCGAGACAACCGGGACATTGGTTGGCGACACCTCGGGCAACAATATCAACGGCAACGCGGTGAACGGCCCGGTCCGGACGTCCGGATATCCCTTCGGGCCGGAACCGACAGTCAACATCACCGCGCCGGCCAATGGCGCCATCTTCACGGCGCCAGCCAACCTCACCATCAACGCGGCCGCCAGCGACAACGACGGAACGATCGACCACGTCGAATTCTTCTCGGGAGCGGGTTCGCTGGGAGTCGACACCAGCAGTCCGTACAGCGTCGATTGGAGCAACGTCGCGCCGGGAAACTACACGCTGACTGCCATCGCCACGGACAACGACAGCCTGACCACCACGTCGGCGGTGGTGAACATCACGGTGGTGACAGCGCCCAATGTTCCCATCCTGAACTCTCCGGCAAATGGCGCGAACAACGTCAGCGTGTCGCCTGCTCTCGACGTGTCCGTTTCCGATCCGGAGAACGATAATCTCACGGTGACTTTCTACGGGCGAGTTGCTGGCGGCGCACTTCCGGGCCCTGACTTTACCTTGATCGCCTTGCCTGACACGCAATTCTACGTCTCCAGCCTGAATGGCGGCACACCGGCAACCTTCACCACGCAGACTGACTGGATCATTGCCAACAAGGCCGCACGAAATATCGTGTTCGTAACCCAGTTGGGCGACTGCGTTCAAAATGGTGACAACGGAGGGAATAACGTCGAGTGGCTCAATGCAACGAATGCGTTGTATCGACTGGAGAATCCGTTGACGACCTTCCTTGCCCAGGGAATTCCTTACGGGGTCGCGGTGGGCAACCACGACCAATCCCCGATCGGCACGGCGGCGGGAACCACCACCTTCTACAATCAATATTTTGGCGTGCCACACTTTACCGGCCGCAACTATTACGGTGGCAATTTTGGCTCAAACAACGACAATCATTTCGACTTATTCACCGCGAGTGGACTGGACTTCATTGTGATTCATTTAGAGTACGACACGGCTGCCAATCCCACCGTGTTGAGTTGGGCGAACACTTTGCTGCAGACCTATGGCAATCGCCGCGGCATCATTGTCAGCCACTATATTATCAATGCCGGCAATCCAGGGACCTTTGGCGCGCAAGGCACAGCCATTTACAACGCGCTCAAAGGGAACCCGAACCTCTTCCTCATGCTCTGCGGTCACGTGAGTCCTCCCGAGGGGCAGCGACAAGACACCTTCAATGGGAACACCGTGACGACGTTGCTGTCCGATTATCAAGGACGGGCAAACGGTGGCGACGGGTGGTTGCGCATCTACGAGTTTTCGCCGGCCAACAACGTTATCCGAGCCAAGACGTACTCACCCACGCTGAGCCAATTCGAGACGGATGCGGACAGCCAGTTTAACATCACCTACAACATGTCGGGCAACAGCGCCTTCAGTGTCATTGCTGCGAATGCGAATGTGCCGTCTGGCTCCTCGACCATTGCAGCCTGGCCCAACCTTAATCCGGGAACCCAATATGAATGGTACGCGACAGCGAGCGATGGCGTGGGCACGGCGACGAGTCCGACCTGGACATTCACCACCACGACACCTCCGCAACACACGTTAAATGTGAGCGTCGTCGGCAGCGGCTCGGTCAATCAATCTCCCAACAAGCCGACCTACAATCAGGGAGACATAGTGACGTTGACGGCTACGGCTACGGCGGGTTGGGAGTTCACCGGCTGGTCCGGCGATCTCAGCGGCCCACAAAATCCCGCCACCATTACCATCACGGCGAACAAGAACGTCACGGCGACTTTCATAAGATTGCAGGCGCTGAACATCACCGTCGTTGGCTTGGGCAGCGTCGCGAAGTCCCCGAACCAGGCGTTTTACGATCCCAACGAAGTGGTGCAACTCACTGCCACGCCAGTCAGCGGGTGGGTGTTCGATCACTGGTCCGGCGATCTCAGCGGAACGATCAATCCCCAGACGATCATCATGAACGCCGACAAGAACGTCACGGCCACCTTCATCAGCACTGGTAACGCTGGCACTGTCACGTTTGCCTCCTTTGGCGATTATGGCGCCAACGCCAACGTCCAGGCCGTGGCGAATCTGGTCAGCGCGCTCAACCCGGACCTCGTAGTTTCTCTCGGCGACAATAACTACTCGGGTAACAACTCGGTCGCGGGTTGGGACACTCAGGTCGGTCAATATTTTCATCAATATATCAAATACCCCGCCGGCAGCACCAGCGCTTACGTGGCGCAGGGATCGCCCGTCAATCGATTCCTTCCCGCGATGGGCAATCATGACTGGGACGGCGGTATCGCGGGTTGGAATGCTTACTTCGAATTGCCAGGAAACGAACGTTACTACGATTACGTCCAAGGCCCGGTTCATTTCTTTATCACCGATAGCGACGTGAACGAACCGGACGGGAACACCAGTTCATCCGTTCAGGCCCAATGGCTCCAAACGCAGCTTGCCGCCTCTACCGCGCCCTGGAAGGTCGTCGTTGTTCATCATCCACCTTATTCCTCGGGCGCGACCCATGGATCCATCCTCACGTCGCGCTGGCCTTTTGAGGACTGGGGCGCGTCCGTCGTACTATCGGGCAACGATCACGTCTACGAACGGATCCTGAGGGACGATAACAACGACGGTGTGGTTCTGCCGTACATTCTCGCCGGATTAGGGGGCCAGAGCATTTACAGTTTCGGCACGCCCGTCCTCGGCAGCCAATTCCGGTACAACGACAATTACGGCTGCCTCATCGGTGAGGCGAATAGCACGAGCCTGACATTGACTTTCTACTCGATTGAAGGGCCCGCGGAAGGAACCATTATCGAGTCCTTTACCCTTCTTCCTCCGGGACCGCCTGCACCCCCGGCACCGCTTCCAGTCCAAGTGGGCGGCAACTGGCGCTACTTCAAGGGCACCACGGCCCCGCCCTCGAATTGGAATACGACGGCCTTTAACGATTCGACCTGGTCCAGCGGGCCCTCTGGCTTCGGCTTTGGCGACGGTGACGACGCGACCCTCCTCAGTGACATGGAAGGAAATTATGTCAGCCTTTACCTGCGAAAAGCGTTCACCGTCGCCGATCCTTCAGCGATTCCAAGCCTCCAGCTTCAGATGGACTACGACGACGCTTTCGTTGCTTACATCAACGGTGTTGAAGTAGCGCGGAACAATATTGTGGGCGTACCGCCGGATTTCACGGAGACGGCGACCGCTGGCCATGAAGCTTCGGGTGGAGATTCCAGTCCGTCTCCGGTCGAATTCTACAACCTCAGTCCAACCGTGCTGGCCCCTGGAGTCAACGTGCTCGCCATTCAAGGCCACAACAGTTCGCTGACCAGCTCTGACTTCTCCCTGATCCCGGCACTCACGATCGGGACCGTCGGCGATCCCAGCTTGGTGGGCCATTGGAAGCTGGACGATGGCTCCGGCCTGACCGCCCTGGATTCGTCAGGCAACAACAACGACGGCGCACTGCTCAATGGGCCGGTCTGGGCTACCGGAACATTTGGTGGCGCTCTGCGCTTTGATGGGGACAATACGATAGGGTCCAATGATTATGTCGATCTGGGCAACAGCGCATCTTTGAATCCCCCCAGCCAGATTACCCTGAGCGCGTGGGTCAATCCCGCTACCCTGGCTAACACCGTTGCGATCATTACCAAGATGGGCGGGGACAGCAGCAGCCTCCGCCAGTACCTCCTTCGGATTCAGTTCGACGGCCGGGTGCGGTTCGGTGTTGCCAATACCGTGCTCAATGGCACCGCCATCGTGCCGGTGAATACCTGGACCTTGATTACCGGCACTTACGACGGCGCCCAGTTGAAGATCTACATCAACGGAGTGTTGGACGCCTCATTGAACAAGACCGGCGGCATGTCGAACAACGGCCTCAATGCCCGGATCGGAGGCCGGGAACCATCGCCGGCGCCCTTGACGTTCAACGGCCGCCTGGATGATGTGCGACTCTACAACCGCGCGCTGACCCAAACGGAGGTGCAGGCGCTTTTGTCTCCGAGCAACCTCGCGCCCGTGGTGAATGCTGGAACCGACCAAACAATCGTCTTGCCTGCCACAGCCAGCCTGTCGGGCACAGCCAATGACGACGGCTTGCCCAATCCGCCGGCCACCCTCACGACCACCTGGTCCAAGTTCAGCGGGCCAGGGACGGTCAGTTTCGGCAATGCGAGTGTGCTCAATACGACCGCGAGTTTCAGCATCAATGGCACCTACGTCCTGCGCCTGACGGTCAGCGACAGCTCGCTGCCCACAACCGATGATGTGACCATCACGGTCAATCCGGCATCTTCCGGGAACCAA
>JBDTOW010000134.1:0-8145 GCA_039933075.1 Verrucomicrobiota bacterium
TCCGCGTGGCACTTGAACTTGCGGATGTGGGCATCCGCACTCCGGTCTGTAGAGCGCTCATGGTCTAAATGCGCGGTAAGAAAACTGGGGAGACTTCCCACAATTCCGTTTGGCGACAGCGCGAATCAACACTCAGCCCAGCAACGCTGCCACTCGATCCGAGGCGTTTTCGAGAACCGATGTGCCGTGGGCCAGCATAAGCCGGTCAAACGGCTGGCTGACCAGCTTCCTCAAGCTGTTCCGGAGCGATGCCGGGTCCCGGCAATACTTGTCCGGCAACAATTCCAACCCGCGCGTCGGCAGATTGACGATCGCGTCGCCACAAACAACCAATGAGTCGCTTGGCTGCTGCAGGGCGATCTCTCCTCCCGCGCCACCAACCAGGCGGTGCAGTTGCCAATCCTGCCACTGCGATTGATGGCGTTCAAAGCGTTGAACGCCGGCAATGGTTAACGATGCCGTAGCATCGGCCCAAATTGGAACGCGCCAGCTATCGCGCCAAAGAGCACAATCCCGTTCATGGTTTTCATTCGTGAGAACGATCGCGCTCGGCCCGCCTTGGCGAGACAACTCGTCAAAAGGCGCATCAGCTAGCGGCACCGGGTCGAAACAAATAAGCCGTCCGCTCACGACGATCGCATGGGAACACAACGCGACCTTATGTTCGGCGGAAAAGATCTCCCAACGAAATACACCGGGAAGGATTCGTTGAATGGATTCGGCCTGGAGCATGCGCGTCCGAGATTCGCAACTGGTGTCACATCGGAACCGACAGCGGCTGACCGTTGTCTCCGGGACCGAGGTTCAGAATGAATGGAATGGCGATCTTGGCCCACCGGCGCGCGGTCGGATAAGCCGAAGCCGAGCTGCCGAAGCAGCTTTGTAGCATTTCGGTGTTGATGATCCCGGGATTCAGGGAAATCGCCGCCATGCCAGACGGCAATTCCTGCGCGAGCGCTTGCGTGAGTCCTTCGATGGCCCACTTGGTTGCGCAATACGGAGCAACCTCCGCAGCGGTCGAACGTCCCCAGCCCGAGCTGAAATTCACGATCACTCCGCTTTGGCGCTCGACCATCGCTGGGAGAAAATGCCGGAGTATGTTCGCCACACCTTTGATGTTAACGTCGATGACCTCGGAAAATTCCCTCGCGCCGACCTTCCAAAGTGGCGCATTCCGATTTATCAGAGCCGCGTTATTCAGGAGCAGTTGAGGCGGGCCAAACTCTCTTAACAGCCGTCGCGCCCAGGACATGACTTCGTCGTCCGACGCGACATCAACTACCGCGAAATCGTGCGGACGGCCAAGCGATGAACGCAACTGCGAAATCGTCTCTGGGGACCGCCCACAACCCAGCACCTCGAGACCCTGCCGAATAAACTCTTCGGTCATGGCCCGTCCAAGCCCGCGCGTGACCCCGGTGATCAGAACGATTTTTGATTTGGTCCGCATACCATTGTTCGCGATTCTTGATGTCAACGATCCCGATTTTCAATTTAATTTTGCGGGATGAACATCATAACACTGACGACGGATTTCGGTGTGGCGGGTTGGTTTGTCGGTACGATGAAAGGCGTAATCCTCGGAAGTGCTCCGCGAGCGACGATTGTCGACATTAACTATGGAATCCCAAGCGGATGTGCGATTGAACTGGCCGGTTCCGAAGCGCACGCCAGGAAAGATCAATGGCGAGATTGTTTACATCGACCAGTTCGGCAACGCGATTTGCGAACATCGACGAGCAGTGTCTGGCTGCGAACAATTCCACGGTTTGGGAAGTGTTCACACGACGAAAGGGTTTAGGTACGCTGCAAACCCATTACGAGTCTGTGCCTTTGCATTCACCGGTTGCGTTAATTGGTTCCACCGCCCTGTTGGAAATTGCGGTGAATGGCGGTTCGGCCGCAGCATAGTTCGGCTTGAAGCTTGGCGATCAAGTCACAGTGACGATATGCGATGTCAGGAAATTTTGAGTGGTTCGTCGCTACGGGTTGGTGGGGGGGATGCCCAAGTCAACCACTGCCTTGACCTGGCCGCGAATCTCGCCGGCATTGTTTGTGGGCGTGTGGAGGTTCAGGTAGCTCAAACCATCGATGATGGCTTCCAGTTCTTTGGGCTTCAGTTCGAGCGAGCCGACAATGAAGCCTGTGCGGCTGAAGCCGCCGAGCGCGAACCCCTTCAGATCAATCAGCGGCGGGGCCGTCTGATCGAGTCCTGCTGGACCGTGAAGATGCGCTGCGATGGCCTCGCCGGACAATCCGGCGTAGTCGATTTGGAAGCTCAAGGTGCGACCGAGCAGCGCCAACCGGGCGCTGCCGAATGCGTCGGTCGTCAACGGGTTGGGGCGTTCGTTTGCGCCGTTCATCACCGTGTCCTGCAGGATGGGAGCGATCTGGCCCCGGATCTCGCCGTCCGGATTCTTAGCGGTGTGGATGTTGATGTAGGTGTCACCGTTCAACACCGCCAGGCGCTGGTCCTCCGATAGCTCAATGCTGCCGTTGAACTCTCCCTCCGTCGCAAACGCCCCACGGTGGAACGGTTCCAGGTCGATCAACACATCCGCCGTCCCGCTGGCCGGCGCGGGGCCGTGAATATGCGCCTGAGTGGCGGGCCCGGAAAGGCCCCGGTAAATTACGTGGAATTGGAGGACTTTGCCGTTCAGGCCGACGCTGGCAAAGCCGGAAGCGGGACTGTCCACCGGAGCGGGTCGCTCCGCTGTACCGGACAGCGCGGCAGAAAACGGCGTCGCCGCAAGTTGCGGCGTGACTTGTCCACGGATCTCACCGCCCGGATTCGCCGAGGTATGGAGGTTGACATACGCCAAGCCGTCCACAATCGCGGACAACTGGACATTGTCGAGCGTGACCGTGCCCACGATCGAGCCGGACGAGCCGAACCCTCCGGCGGCGAAGTTTTTCAGATCGATGAGCGGCACCGCCGTGCTATCGTCCGATGCCGGCCCATGGATATGCGCCGCGGTCGCCGTACCCGAAAGTCCCTGGTAGGTGATATTGAACGACAGATCGTTACCCACCAGGGTAAAGACGCCGAATCCGGCCGCAGCGGTTGAAAGGGGAGTGGGCCGCTCGCCCGCGCCGGTCAGGCTGACCTTCATCACCGAGGTCGCGGCCTGGCTGCGCAATTCTCCGCCAGGGTTGGCCCCGGTGTGGATGTTCACGTAGGTGCGGTTGCCAAGGATGTAAGCCTTTTGTTCCCGCGTGATGGGAACCGAGCCGATCAACGTGCCCGACACGCCAAAGCCGGCGCCCTTGAACGGTGCCAGATCGATCAACACATCGGCGGGCTCGGCTGCCGAAGCCGGACCGTGGACATGCGCCGCAATCGCCGGACCGGAGAGTCCGGTGTAGGTGATGGTGAACGACAGCGTGTCGCCGTGGACGCGCAGATAACCGAAGCCACGCGCGGCAGTATCGACGGGGCTGGGACGCTCTGCCGCACCGCTGAACGCGAGGTTGAGCCACACGGTGGGCCCCTGGCCCAGATCGAACACGCGGTAAAAAGCTGACTTTCCGCTCAGCGCGTCACTGGCGCTCGCTCCAGCCGTTACGGCTACGGTGCTGAAGTAGGCTTCGTTGATGTCCTGTTTCTTTTGGAATGCGTACGGGCCTTGGCCGCCGAACCAATCGGCAAAGAACCGGGTACCGGTCCTCCCGAAGTTGGCAATGACGATCTCGTCACTTGGCAATCCAAACGGCAGGGTTTGCGCATCGATGGACTCGACGAATTTGGTAACCAGGGCGCGCTTTGCCGGATCGTCGAGAACACCTGGCACCTGTTCGCGTCCCGCCCAGTGCCGCTCGTCCTCCAGGACGGCGGCGATGGATTCTGCGGCGCCGTTGTGCAAAAAGGGCGGAGAGGCGAAGATGCCAAGCAACGAGGGCACGTTGAAGCCGTTCCCATTGCCATCCCCGTTGTAGTCCGTACCCAAAGCATCTTGCGCGGCCAAAATGATGTTGGTGGAAACCCCCGGAGCCGCTTTCTCGATCGCGCCGATGTTCTTTCCGAAAAGGTTGGTGCTCCCTGACACGCCGAGGTTGAACGAGCTGATTTCCCGCAGGAACCGGTTCAAGTATTGGGCACCCACGGGATTGCCGACAAAGTTCGTCGGGCTCCGTTCCGTGAAGACATCGTTCGTCGAGGGGGGCGAGATGAAATCCTTGATGCTGATGGTCCAATTACCACCACCGTGGCAACTGACACAGCCCGCATCCGAGAACAGTTGGCGGCCCGCAGCCAGGTCGGTAACCGTCGCTGCCGCTCCTCCGTAGCCGGGCAAAGGGGCATTGGCGCTGCGGACGGCAAAGCGCACCCACTCGCGCAGCGCCGTGAGTGCGGGCACTTGGTTTGTGCTCCCGGGCAAGGTGAGCGCGAGTTGGGGGCGCTCCGCATTTGCTTTGGCAAATGCGTTTACGACCCCGGGCGCCGAGTTCAAGCTGCCGTCGTCGCCGATCAGCAGGCCATGGTTGGGATCGAGTTGGGGAGGCGTTGTGTTGGGCAGGTTGCCTGGCCCGGAGACGTTGCGGATGTTGATTTCGAAGTCTTCCACTTCGTCGAAGATCGCGGAGTAATTGAGCAGCCGCTGTTGGTTATGGTTACGCGGATTGAACGTGGAGTTGAGCGGGACGCTTTTGCGTGGACCGGCGCCGAATTGCCAGATCACGCTGTCAGTCAAACCTCGGAAGTGACAACTGGCGCAGCCTTGCCATCCTTCGCTCGACAGCCGATCACGAACGGAGTTGGTGCCGCCAGGAATGAGATCGAAGTTCCCGCGTGAAGAGAAGAAAACTTCAGCGCCGACCAGCCGGGTTTCCGCCGGCGAGCCCGGCGGCGGCAGATTCGCCGTGCGCACGACCCCGATGACCGAATCGGTTTCGAGGTTCAGAACGGAGACGTTGCGCGAGACGGCGTTGACCACGAAACCGCGTCGGCCGTCGGCCGTGATGGCGATGCCTTGGGGATTTTTGCCGGCGTTGGCGCCGCTGGTGGCGGGGTTATCCGGATCGTTCAGGTCGATGTAACGCGTCGTGTTGCCATCAACCGTAAAGCTAAGCTGGCCGTCAGCGGCGACGTTCGCTTTGACGAGCAGGTCGCTGGCGGCCGAAACGATGTAGGCTGAACCCGCGCCGCTCTGGGACGTGAAATCGATGGCCCAGGGATTCGCAAAGAACAGTTTGTGTTTGCCCGGCTCAGGATCGCGCGCGCCAAGGTGGAGGTTCAACGCCCCCTGATCGGCCGGCGTCGTGCCGTTGACGTCGCCGATCTGATTCACAAAGGCATGGGTGTCCAAATTGAAGCGCAGCGGGCCGCTCGGCGAAGAGGCGACATTCGGCAGGTAGGCACGGTCACCGCGGATGACGATGCTCTGGAGTTGATTCGGAAAGGCGGCCGTGTCATTCGTCACGTTCGGAAACTGGAATCCAGTGATTTGAGGGGCCAGAGCAATCGTCCGCGCAACTTTGTAATCGGAAATGCTGCTGGAGGACGTGTTGATATCCAAAACGGCGACGAGGCCTTCCCGGCCAAAGTCATCGCCTTGCTGACCGCCCGATTTGGTGAACGAGAAGAAACGTGAAACGTAGAGTTTAGTGTTGTCCAGTGTGACCGCCAACGCGCGCGGTTGGAAGTGGCGGGTCCTGTCGGGGTCGTTGGCGATACTGTCCCGCAAGTCGACGTGTCCGATAATGGAGAAATTGGCGGTGTCGATGACCGTGATGGTGTCCTGCGCGCTGTTGGCGACAAAAACCCGCTTGCCATCGGGCGAACAAACGATGTCCCACGGCTCCGCGCCGGTGGTGAGTTGGCCTTGCACCCCGGCCGTGAAATAAACATCCGCCTGGAAACCGCCCCAGGTCGCATTGCCGATCTGGATCACGGTCACCGAGTTTCCGGCGGCGTTGGCGACAAAGAGAAACTTGTTGTCCGGGGTGAGCGCTATGCTGCGCGGCTCCTTGCCGACCGGTATTGTGGCCAGCACTTTGTAGGTGTCGGTCTGCGTATCGACCTGCAGGGCGCTGACACTGTCAGCGCTCGGGTTGACGACCCACAAAAGCCTGTCCGTAGGCGCGAGCGCGACTGGGCTTGAATGCGTCGGCCGGTTCCAGCTTTGGGCGAAGACGGCAGGCGCGAGGCCAGACAGAATAACCCAACTCATGAACACGATTGTTGTTCTGGCGAGAGCGAAAATGGGAGTGAGCGAGCGATGATTCATAGGAGTCTTCTTAAGTTTGGTTGTTTGGCTGTTTAGTCCAATTTCTCGTTGCCTGAATGCTGGTCTTTTATGCATTGCACGGAAGGCAAGTATCCGCCGTGCGGGCTTGGAGACGGCCTAACCATTACGTCGCGAGTTATGACATGAAACTAGCGGCTGTGCTATAGGTGGTAACCCTCATTTAAATGAGGGTTGGCCCCTATTCGATGAAGCTGGAAGCATTCAAAAACCTTCGGCATTATGGCGTCGAATGCCGGGCGGAGACACTAAAAATGGCCAGCGTCGAAGTGGTCGAGAGACGCACGTTGACGGTTTGTCGCGTTGTCTGGTCTTATTGCTGGCGACGCTGGCGGTCGGGCCGAGGTTAAGTGGTTCAACCGTTCGAGCTGGGCTGGCTGAGGACTATTCGATCGGTACTTGGCTCGCCAAAGATGGCTTGCCCCACCACACCGTTCTCGGCATCACGCAAAGCCCCGAAGGTTATCTGTGGGTGGCGACGGCTGGTGGGCTGGCGCGCTTCGACGGCACTCGCTTCAAAGTTTATCACGCCGAGACTCTCGACGGGACAAATCAAACCAACATCAAAGCCATTCAATGCGATCCCGGCGGCGTGCTGTGGATCGTAACCAGCGCGGGCCGGGTCGTGCTCGGCAAAGCGGGCGGGTTCACTGCGCTCACCTCGGACCAAGGCCATCCTGCCGCGGGTGCGCACGGCGTTTACTCGGACGCGCGCGGGCAAATCATCGTAAGCGACGTGGAAGGCCGAGTGTTCCGGGCATCTGGCGAACGGCTGGAACCGTGGCTGGACGCGCGAGGGATCGCGCCGGGCACGTTCGTGGGCATCAACGTCGAGGCCACCGGCACGGTTTGGGTGCGGCACGGGCCCACCCTCTCCTGGTGGACCGGCCAACGCTGGCAACGATTGCCATCGCCCACGGGCGAAGAGAATTTTGAGGCGCTGAAGACTGGAGCGAGCCATGAGGGAGGGATGTGGATTTCGTCGCGCACTGGACTGAGGAAATTCAGGAACGGTGGCTGGGAGGCGCATGAGTTGGCTTACCCTCAACCCGTCAACGCAGTGCAGGCCATTTTCGAAGACAGCCGTGGAGATGTCTGGGTCACGCTTGGCTTCGGCGGCGTAACCCGTTTCGATCCCGATGGACGGATCGAGTCCATTCGCACCGAGCAGGGATTGTCCCACGAATCGGTGCGACACATCTTTGAAGATGCGGAAGGAAATCTTTGGCTGGGCACCGAGGGCGGCTTGAACGTGCTTTCCGGGCGTAATCCAAAGCTGCGGCCTTCACTGCGCCAGCCGTGGTCTGCACCGAGAGTGCTGATGGAGGAGCTCTGGGCGGATACCCGGCGCTGCTGGGAGCGGCCTGCCCCGGGCGGGTTGACGGCGCTCCCGCCTGTGGGCAAGGACGACGCCCCAAAGTTGGTGCTGCCAGCCGGGACGAGTCTTGTGGAGGCGCAGTACACGGCGCTGAACTTCGGCGTGCGCGGTGATTCGCGATTTCAGTGCCGGCTGCGGGGGTGGGATCCAGACTGGATCGACGCGGGCGCGAAATGGTTCGTGAGTTACACCAACCTGCCGCCCGGACACTACGAACTTCAAGTCCGCGCCACTCGCGCGACCGGTTCCTGGGGCAAACCGTGCGAGGCCTTGCGGTTCACGGTCAAACCGCGCTTTTGGCAGACTTGGGCTTTTTGGCCGGTGATGGGCACCGCTCTGGCCGGCGGTGCGCTGGCCTGGCACCGCGCCCGAGTCGCTCGTCTCCAGCGGCAGCGCGCCCTGGAACAGAGTTTTTCTTTCCGCTTGATTGAGTCGCAAGAGAACGAACGCCAGCGCATCGCCGCCGAGTTGCACGACAGCGTGGGGCAAAAGCTGCTCATCATCAAAAACTCTGCGCAACTT
>JBDTOW010000135.1:0-8124 GCA_039933075.1 Verrucomicrobiota bacterium
GTAACCACCCAGGCAGAGCGTGTCAATGTCTTTCTACCGGCAGCCATGTGCTTGGTGTGCTTGGTTTGGGGCTAATGCGTTGAGTTGTGCCATGACGGCACCGTCAGGCACCGCTGGGCGCACCTTCCATGCACGGCCTCCAGCTTCATGACCAGCGTTGCTGCCTCTCATTAGTTCTTTCTTGCTTTGATGCGCGAGTGCCAGTAGTAGAGCGGGTGAGCCAGATGGGTCGAGGTTCCCAGGTGCAGATGCTGGGCGATCCCGGCGGATGTGACGCCGAAGATGTGCAGATTGTCATCTTCGTTTCATCCTCAAATAGGACGGCCTGAACCAGTGTTGCACGATGATCAATGCTCCAAGTGAACCTTCGCCGCCCGGCGCAAAGCCGGCCGCAGCGAAGGACGAGATTTTCCGCGAAGCCCAATCGGTCGGAGATTTCAGCTTCGGCGCGGAGGTGGCTTCCGTGTTCGACGACATGCTGGACCGTTCTGTCCCGTCCTATCAGGAGATCCAGCGTATGATTGCGGAGATGGCCGCCGACTTCGCGGTCGAGGGCACCAACGTCTATGACCTGGGTTGCTCCACAGGTAACACGCTTTTGAACCTTGATGCATCGGTGCGGAAGGGTGTCAAGTTCATCGGGGTGGATTATTCGGAGGAAATGCTCAAGCGCTGCCGTAAGAAGCTATCGGAACTCCGCTTCCAGCATGATCACGAATTGATTTGCGCCGATCTGAACCAGGGGATTTCCATCGAAAACGCCTCGATGGTGCTCATGATCCTGACCCTTCAGTTTGTGCGCCCGCTTTATCGTGACACTCTGGTCAAAGCGATTCTGCAGGGATTGAATGAGAACGGCTGCTTGATTCTCGTCGAGAAAGTCCTGGGCGAAGACTCTGTCTTCAATCGGCTTTTTATCAAATATTACTACGACCTGAAGAAGCGACACGGCTATAGCGAGATGGAGATTGCGAAAAAGCGCGAGGCGCTCGAAAACGTTCTGGTCCCTTACAAGCTGCTGGAAAACCGGGAAATGCTCTTGCGAGCCGGCTTCCGCTACTGCGACGTATTTTTCAAGTGGTATAACTTCTGTGGAATCATCGCCCTCAAATGATGGTCCGAATCGGCAATTTCCTGTTTCACTATCGGAACGGCCTTTTCCCTCTTGTTTACCTGCTGCTCGTCTTCAAGAGCCAACCGATTACGGCCGATTATCGACTCACTGCCTTGCTCGGGTTCCTCGTGGCACTGACCGGTCAGCTTCTGCGGGTTGTCACCATCGGTCTTGAGTACATTATTCGCGGCGGGCGCGACCGCCAGGTGTACGCCGACAAACTCGTGCAGGGAGGCATCTTTGCTCACTGCCGTAATCCACTCTACGTCGGAAATTTCTTGATTCTCCTCGGTGTCGGGATCGCCTCGAACTCAATCCTGTTTCTCAGCCTTGCCATTCCTTTCTTTGCCTTCGCCTATCGGGCGATCATAGCGACGGAGGAAAACTATTTGCGCAACAAGTTCGGCCAGGAGTTTGACGATTATTGCGCGCACGTAAACCGTTTCATTCTGAATCCGTCAGGAATCAGAAAGACCCTCACTGGAATGCGATTCAATTGGCGGCGACTCATCACCGCGGAATATGGGTCCACGTATATCTGGCTGGCTGCGATTATTCTCGTAACCCTCAAGAACGTTTGGCTGAGTGGTGAATATCAGAGCGGACGTCCGCTCGTTTGGAGCATGTGGATGCTGTTTGTCATCGTGAACCTCGCCTACGCGGTTGCGCGATTCCTCAAGAAGAGCGGCCTTCTAAATAGTGAGGTCAAGCCTGCCTCCTGACCGTCAAGCGACTCACGAAGGCTTCACTTCAACAAATCAGTCTTTGCCTTTAAGAGCTCCCCGCTTCGGTTTATGAACGCACGCAAACCTTCGGGGAAGCCGCCGAACACGATGTCCGGACGACTATCTTTGTTGAGATCCGTGACCGCTACGCGCCTCGCTTCGCCGGTTACAAGGATGCCGCTTCGGTTGGGCCACACCGGATTAAACCCTCCCTTGCCGTCCCCGAGAAGCAGCAGACTTCCATCCGTCCGGTTTCGCGTTGTGGACTGAAATCGTTTTGAGCGATGACCAGGTCGAGCTTGCCGTCAGCATTGAAATCCGCGAGCGCCACATCCCGTGCCGGCGCGATCTGCGCCAGCGCGGGCAGCGACGCAAACTCGAAACGCGCCGTGCCGTTGTTGATGAGCACGCCCGACTCGAAGGTGTTCGCTTCCCAGCAGGACGCACGCCGAAGCTTCCCCATCGTAAACAGGTCCTCAATCGCCGCCCCCGATAATTGATGGAAGGTCGGAAAGTTCTGTTTCAGTGAGGGCGTAGCTTTGGCGAGCGCGTCAAGACCGCGATGCGGATAACCGAGCTCGCCGACGAAATACGCCTCCAATAACTGGGCGGTGCCAGAGCCGCCCAGCTCGCCATAGAAAAGCAGTTCCGGCTTCTCAGGGCTGGCTTGGTATTGCGTGTTGAGCCCATGGTTGGCGACGACGTAGTCAATATTAAAGGTCCGCGACACTATCGCCGTCCACATCACCCCAAGCCATGCTGAATCCGCGCTGGGAGAGCTTCCTGGGCAGCAGCGGCTCGCGAACGAAATCATCAAACGGACTCTCTTCATAGTCGATTCCATCCAGCACGTCAGACTCAGTGAAGAGCGGCTTGAAAGTCTCCGCCAATGACGTGGAAGCAGGCCTGGCTTCAGCGGCCTCGCGCGGTTCTGTAATCGTGAAAAACTGATTTGCTTTCAAGTTTGCAAAGGTTTGGCGGCGGCCGCTTGGCCAAGCCACCGTCAGAAAATCAATCGCCTCCGCCTGGCCCAAACCAAACCAAAGTGCAAGATCGGCTCGCTTGAGGACAACCAGCCCCGCGCCATTGTCAGGTAACGGACCTGTTCCAAGCCGCCTGCTTTCAGCCTTACGGTGGCCCCAGGGCCGAAGCGGTTGCTGACCGTCCCTCTCAAGCGAACTCGAATCGAATTCCCAGTGCGGAAGCAATTACGGTAAATGCTCAAAGGAATGTCAGCATTGTTAATAACGAGATCGAGCTTGCCGTCATTGTCGAAGTCGGCCGTAGCCACGCCGAGGCTCACGCCCGAGCGGCCAAGCCCCCATTGGTTCGCGACCCTTTCAAAGCGAAGATTACCCAGGTTGCGGAAGGCCATATTGGCTTCCTTTTGCATCGGCTGATCGGCCCAAAACTTTGCCCAGCGAGGTGATCCTCCGCCTAAAACGCGATCTGCGTACGCGCCGAGATCGGCGTTCTGCACGTCCCGCAACATGCCATTGGTGACGAAGACATCGACCCTGCCATCGTTGTCAAAATCTTCCATGCGAGGTGTCCAGGTCCAGTCTGATGCAGCCATGCCGGTCTGATAGGCCGCCTCCATCATGCGCCCGGCGCCAGTGTTCACGCAGAGAGCGTTTTGAACATACTGGCGAGGTTCCGCCACATCGAGAAACCACCCAGTTCTACTCGTCTCGCCGAGCATCACGTTCCGTCGATAATGCGTCGAGCCCAGCATGTCCCTCGCCATTAAGTCCATCAGACCGTCGTTGTTGATGTCACCAATAACCGTTCCCATTGACGACCTGGGTGAATGGGGGATCGCCCCGCGAATGATGTTGGTAAAAGTGCCGTCTCCGTTATTCACGTAGAGCATGTCTGGACCGAAATAATCGTTCGAGACATGGAGGTCGGGCCATCCATCGGAATTGAAATCCCACCTCATGGCGCCGAGCGTGAAATACGCGCCGTCAATGCCCGTTTGCTTCGAAATTTCAGTGAAGTGATTGCCGTCGTTGCGATAGAGATGATCGAATTGTCCCGCTTCGGTAGGAACGGCGCGGCCATTGGCCAAATAGATCATTGCCCAGTATTCTTGAAGTTCTTTGGGAATGGCCGAATAGGGTCGGTTCTTGATATTGACACATGAGGCGGAGAGGGCTACTCCCCCATCATCATGGCGGTCAACTGAGAGCCGAGTATCCGGGGGCGATTTACCATGTCATCCGGTGGGTGGATTGTGGTGCGATTTGGGATCGACAAGGTGGGGTGGTTGAACCACCTGCGATATCATCTGACGACAAAGTGTAGCCCTTACCAAGAACCGCCCCTTTTTCGCCCTCTTTCTTTTTCCTCGACCGTTTTTCGGGCGACCTTCGGCGCGACGTCGGGCAAGGCGATGGTCTTTTTCCCAGGCGTCGTGCAACGATTCGGTGGCCCAAAGATAAAACACGGACCCCAAGAGAGGCCATTCAGTGCCGGCAATCTCCTTCGTGGACAACTCGGTGGCGCGCGTCGATTGGATGCGTTCCCGGGACCAGCGCTCTTACTTCGGCGATAACGCCCGTGCAGGCTCCACGCCGATCGGGGAATGCCCGCGGTGCGAAGATTCGGATCGAAGAGATCGCCAATGACGATGGCTCCGGGGATCAGAAAAAAGAACAGCGAAAGAAAAATCAGGAATCGTTATTGAAATAGCGACAAATGACAGTTGCCTTTCGTTCGCGGTTGCTCATGAGACTTCGCAAAACCATTAAACACTGTCCCGCCCCTGCGCGCGATCACCGCGATTTGGTCTTTTTCCGGTTCGCGTCGTTTGGGGCAGGCGGTGTATTTGAAGACCGGAGCTGGGAGGCCTAAATAAAAAATAGTGTCCTCTTGCAATCGGCTGTGTCTCGTTCCTAGACACCATTCAACACCGAATGTCACCAAAGTGGACGATCCTGTTTTGAGTCAACTACGCTTGAAGATCGGATTTCCACCGAAACATTTCCATGGAACGCCGTGCGACTTAAGGTGATCACCCAAGGTAAAAGAGAATTTCCCTGCCCGTAGAGGGGCGTTTTCATCAAGTGACCATACAGGGAGAATGTGCCCTTCGCGGCTATAGTGTTCCCAGATAACGTAATGCGCGGTATGGGCGGTGGGAGATGAGTTCTCTTAGCATTTTTACCTGACTCAGGGCCATCACAAGATAGTTTCTATAAATCCGTTAGGAAGTCCTCAATCAGACATCAAGTCGCCGATCTTTTCATTCTGAGACTGTCGCTGGCAAACGTCCTGCTGAACTTGAGTTCAGCGAAACCGACTTATGAAGACAAAAATGCTCACACGAATTCATCCAAGCAGTATTGGGGAGCTTCTACTCGGAATCGGTTTGGTAGTTGTTCAGTTATGCGCTTGGCCCATGCAGAGCAAACAGGAGACGGTTTCAGATCACTCCCCAGAATTTGCAAAGATTCAGATATGGAAAGTCTCTAATCAGGTCACTCGCACAGGCTATCAGGAAAGCAGTGGCACATCCCATCTCAAGGGAACCACTTGCGTCACCTTTAACCAAAGCTAACCTTAACCAAAGCTAATTATGGTCGCTACCGTTTCAGAAGATCGAGCTTCGAAAAGTCCAGAACGTCGCCTCAAGCGGACCAAACCGGGAAGTTGCCAGGAAGAGCAACTGGTTCAAAAACACTTAGCCTTGGTAAAATCAGTTGTCGGCAGATTGGCAATGACTTTGCCGGCACACGTTGAAGCAGAAGATCTCTACAGTGCAGGTTTGATTGGCTTGTTAAACGCCATTCGGAATTTTAACCCGGAAAGCGGGACCGCTTTAGAAACATATGCACGCGTTCGTATTCGCGGCGCTGTGTTTGACGAACTCCGTCGCATGGACTGGGTTCCTCGGTCCATTCACAGCAAAGCACGCAAGGTTCAAGCTGCGATGCAAGGGTTGGAACAGTGTAAAGGAAAGGCGCCCAGCGATGTTGAAATGGCAAAAGCGCTTAAACTCAGTCTTCCGGAATATCGAAGCTGGCTTGAAGAAATCCGCCCGGCTACTTTCATTTGTCTGGATGCGGCGAAAAATAGCGAGAGTGATGACGGCGCATCTCAGTATGAAGCATTCCCGGACAACAACCAAGAAAGTCCGTTCGAGGGCGCGCGCCGTCACGAACTGACCAAGCTGATCGCCGAACGCCTGAAACAGTTGCCGGAAATTCAGCGCAAAGTCTTAGCCTTATATTATTTCGAGGATCTACGTTTGAGAGAAATCGCTGAAGCATTCGGCTTGACTGAGTCGCGAATATGTCAGATTCATGCCCAAGCGATCGTGGCAATCAAGGCGCACATGGCCGGAGACAGCCTTGCTTCGATGCTTTGAGACTGCTATTGTCCGCCAGCCAATCCAGTTGCTCGCGCTTCACCGTGTCGCAACTGCTGCATGCCACGCGCCGCACTTCTACCTCCAAATAAATCCGCGCGTCGCCACAGGACAAATCCCGAACCCTGCGAAGCTTCTTGTCGTAATAGCTCCCCTGCCATTGGCCACACACGCCACAGGCCGTTTTTTTCGGCGACGTCTAAGCGTGAGAACGCGCGCTTTTGGATCACCGAAAATGCCAGAGACGTTGGTAGCAGGAATGAATCCCTTGAACCAATATGCGTCCCGGAGTTGACGCCGCCGTACTTTCTTTGGCATTCACGCATCGCAAACCGATCTCCCTCCATCCAGAAACTCATTTTAGCGGCATCTCCAGGGGCTCCGAACCACGTTGCCATTCAAATTTTACCCACTCGAGTACACGAAGACCCCCTTTTTTTAACACAAAAGAAAGGAAGTGTCGCCCGCATAACTCGAGCTTTTCTTACCTCTTCGCAGTAGCTCCTGCTAATTTAACCTTTCGAACGGAATATTCAAAATGCGGTATTGTGGCCAGTCTTTGTAATCGAAATGCCACCATTCGGCTTTGTACACGGTGAATCCCTGCGCTTCCATTGCCCCACGGAGCAACTCACGCAAAGCTCTCGACTCGGTGCTCCCGCCTTGGTACGAAGGATAAGCTCGTTCGGAAAACTCATCAAAAACACTGGGCGTTTTTACTTCTGCTCCCGTCACCAGATCGAACAACGTCAGATCCACAGCGCAGCCTCGGTTGTGCTTTGAACCCTTGCGCGGATTCGCCACAAATTCTATGTCTCGCTGCGCTTGCGTTGCTGAATCCCAGAAGGCTTTTGTCACGGACCAGGGCCGATATCCATCGAACACAAGCAAGCCATAGCCGCGTGGTTTCAAGGCTTGATTGACTCTCGTCAATGCTTCCGCCGCCGGACGCTGCAGAAAGGCCCTGGCCTGTCTGTACTTCGGACGATGCATCAAGTTGTTCGTCGCTGCGTAGCGGATGTCCAATCGGATGGTCGGATCCAATTTAACCAACTCGGCCAGATCCGCTGGCTTGAACTCGCCGTGCTCCTTCGGGGGCCCGCTCTGACAGGACACCAAAAGCAGGCTCGCGATAGCGCATGCCAGCCAGGAACAGTTTTTTACAAAACGCATTGTCATCTCAAAATGGTTCAAGCCTCACTCTTCGTCGATAAAGAACTGCTCGATCTTTCCTTCTGGGGTGCGGTACATGAGCACTTGAAGATTCTGGGTTTCAAATGACAGTCGTGTTGTCGTCACTTCCATTCCGCCGCGCTCGTGACTTCGGACGACCTCTGAAGTTTTGGAAGAACCGAAGGGTTGCGGCCGTTTCGCCGCTCCAGCGATCTTCTCGTCTGAGAGATAGAGGTTGAACTCCTCCCGGAACTGGGTCCGGTTCACCGTCCCAGCTTGCAAGTCGAAGAACACTTTCTTGACAGCATCAGCCGCCGGCAAACCGGCAACTTTCGGAATGCTTGACTCCTCTTTCAAAACCAGCGCGGTCAAGATCTCCGGCAGCGAACCGAGGGCGCCATCTTTATTTGAGAGCAACACGACGGCTGCTTTGGTTGAGGGCGCAATGGCATTGAAGGCATTGAATCCGCTGACGGCGCCGCCGTGACTCAGAACTGTTCTGCGCTCTTGAACTCGAACGGCAAGCCCACAACCGTAACCGGTGACCCTGGCGTTCGAAAGCTCCTGTGACGTGGTCATGAGTTTATAGAACTCCGGTTTAAGAATTTTTCCTCCTATCAAGGCCATATCCCATTTCGCCAGATCACTCGGAGTTGAGTAAAGGGCGCCCGCTGCTCCCGCCCACCCTTCCCCTTCAAGGACGGCTGGTTCGGCCGGACTCAATGCGAAGGTGGAATATC
>JBDTOW010000136.1:0-8071 GCA_039933075.1 Verrucomicrobiota bacterium
CCGACCTTCCCGCGGCGGATGAGCTGCGCCGGGTTGAAATCAAGCGGCCGGAAAGCTTGTTGACCGCCGACCCCGGTTTGGCAACCACGCCGCCGGAGGAACTCGTGCTGGCCGAGGAAGCGGACCAGAAATTGGAACGCCGCGCGGCGAATGCAGCGGGCGATCCCGATGCCGCGGACACGCCTGGAATTGATTTCGACGATCAGGATCAAACGTCGCTCCCGGACAGGAATCCATAAAATGGGGGATCGTTTTCGGATCATGAACATCTCCGAGCACCGCAAAGCAATCGATCGGTTGGACGAAAAGATCGTCAAACTGTTGAACGAGCGAACGCAGCACGTGCTGGCGATTGGCGCCATTAAACTGAAAGGCCGCGAGGAAATCTATGCGCCCCACCGGGAGGGCGCGGTGTTGCAAAGGGTGTCCCGCTTGAATCGCGGCCCGATCACCCGGGAATCACTCCGCGCGATTTATCGTGAGATCATGTCCAGCGCATTGTCGCTCGAGAAATCAATGACGATTGCATACCTGGGACCGGAGGCCACCTTTACCCATCAGGCTGCGATTCGTCGTTTCGGCTCGAGCCTGCGTTACGCGCCGCAAAAAACGATCGCGGATGTCTTCACGGAGGTGACCAAAAATCGCGCGGACTACGGTGTCGTGCCGGTGGAAAATTCCACGGAAGGGGTGGTGACCCACACGCTCGACATGTTTGTGGATAGCGAGTTGAAGATTGTCGCGCAGATCGTCTTGCCGATCCAGCATTGCCTGCTGAGCAAATCGAAACGCGAGAAGATCAATAAACTGTTTACGCATCCGCAAGCGCTGGCGCAATGTCGTGTCTGGGTTCAAAACCGCCTGCCGCGCGCGGAGATCATCGAAACCTCCTCGAATGCGCGCTCGGCGCAGTTGGCGGCGTCGGAACATAACTCCGCGGCGATCGCTGGGGCGTTGGCTGCGGAACGCTACGGGTTGCAGATCCTGGAAGCCGACCTTCAGGACAATTCCGCGAACGTGACGCGTTTCCTGGTGCTGGGCCGGCAATGCAGCCCTCCGACCGGGAAGGACCGCACCAGCGTAATGTTCAGCATCGCACATGAAGTGGGCGCCTTGCACCGGGCGCTGGCAGCCTTCCGGCAACATCGACTCAACATGACGAAAATCGAGTCGCGCCCGAGCAAAAAGAAAGCGTGGGAATATTACTTCTTCGTCGATTGCGACGGGCATATGAACGATCGGAGAGTCGCAAAGGCGATCGAGCGATTGGGAGCCCAATGCAACTTTGTGAAAGTCCTCGGCTCGTATCCGAATACAGAATGAAATTCAGCGCTCTGGCTGTCTTCCCGCACGGATCTCGAGGGGAGCTTCTTCGCCATTGTCTCCATCAGGGCTTTGCGCTTGACTTGAGAACCGCAATCCAGACAGTTTGCCGCCTTACAAAATAGAGGATTTTATTATGCGATCAGCGTTTCCAAAAATTCCAAAAATCCAATACGAGGGACCGAATTCGAAACATCCGCTGGTTTTTAAGCACTACAATCCAGAAGAATTGATCGAAGGAAAACCAATGCGCGATCATCTTCGCTTCTCGGTCACGTATTGGCACACCTTTCGTGGAACGTTGTCAGATATGTTTGGAGTCGGAACTGCCATTCGCCCGTGGGACGACGGCACGAGTTCGGTGGCGAACGCGGAAAGGCGCGCGCGGGTGGCGTTTGAATTCATCGAGAAACTTGGAGCGCCGTTCTACGCTTTCCATGACCGGGACGTCGCTCCGGAAGGCCGAACGCTCAAGGAGTCAAATCGTAATCTCGACGCGGTGATCAAGGTGCTAAAGGAGGAGCAGCAGCGAACTGGTGTCAAACTGCTTTGGGGAACCGCCTGTTTGTTCGTCCACCCGCGCTATGTCCACGGCGCGGCTACGAGCTGCAACGCCGACGTCTTCGCCTACGCTGCCGCGCAGGTCAAAAAGGCGCTCGAAGTGACTTATGAACTCGGTGGAGAGGGCTATGTTTTCTGGGGTGGGCGCGAGGGCTATACGACGTTGTTAAATACGAATATGAAGCGGGAACTGGATCACCTCGCGCAGTTTCTGCATATGGCGGTTGATTATCGAAAGAAGATTGGATTCAAAGGGCAGTTTTACATTGAACCAAAACCCAAGGAACCGACCAAGCATCAGTACGACGCCGACGCCGCTGCCTGCCTAAATTTCCTGCGGGAATACGATCTGATCGATCATCTCAAGTTGAATATCGAGACAAACCATGCCACCCTCGCCGGTCACTCGATGCAACACGAGCTTGAAGTGGCGGCGGCGGCCCGCGCCCTGGGATCGATCGACGCCAATATGGGCGACCCCTTGCTCGGCTGGGATACTGACCAGTTTCCGACCGACCTTTATCTTACTACCCACTGTATGTTGACGATTTTGAATATGGGCGGGTTTACCACGGGCGGGACCAATTTCGATGCGAAACTGCGCCGCGAAAGCTTCGAGCCGATCGACTTGTTTTATGGGCACATTGCCGGCATGGACGCCTTTGCGCGCGGACTTAAGGCGGCCGCCGCGATTCGCAAGGATGGTCGGCTTGCCGAGTTTGTAAAGCAGCGGTACAGCTCGTGGAATTCAGGCATCGGCGAAAAGATTGAAAGAGGCAAGGTAGGCTTCAAAGAGCTTGATGCGTATATCGCGAAGAAGGGCGAGATCGATCTGAATACCAGCGGTCGCCAGGAATTCCTGGAAAACCTCATGAACGACTTCATCTAATCACTACAATGATGGGGCCAAGGTTATGATGACCTTCGCCGGCTCGTAGAAAACCCACGAACACGTTCGCCTGGAACAAAGGGAAAGGGGCGTCCATTTTTCGGACATTTCGAGTTGACAACAGGACAGCCTAGGGCATATTAGAGGGCACAGGGCAAAACTCCAGATGGAATTAGTAAATTGGTGTTTCCATGGCAACTGATGGAAGAACCCAAGCGACGGCTTTCCCGGATGGCCGGATACAAGCCGCCCCGTATGATCGTCTGTTTGTCCTGAGCAGCCGGAGCAGCCTCGTGACGTGCGCAGTTGAAATCGGTGAGATTTCCGCGACGGTGATGTTACCAGGACAACTGTTAATATTGCGGTAGTTCCAGGGCTGATGAAAAAAACATGAAGTCGGCATCTAAACGCTTCTTTGACTCATTCTTTTCCGCACTCGGGTTGCTCGCGCTCAGTCCTTTGCTGATGAGTATTTCTGTCCTGGTTAAATGCAGCGATTGGGGGCCGATCTTCT
The DNA here is from genome assembly GCA_039933075.1 of Verrucomicrobiota bacterium. GTDB lineage: Bacteria > Verrucomicrobiota > Verrucomicrobiia > Limisphaerales > JACPZS01 > JBDTOW01. Next base: position 3,288 of record JBDTOW010000136.1, read on the forward strand.
TCCGACAACGACGAGTTGGACAGCACGGAAAACTGTTTTGGCTCTGGAAATTTCGCACGATGGTAGACAACGCCGAAAAGCTGGGCTTGCCATTAACGAAAGACGGCGATCCACGAATTACTAGGATTGGTCGATTTCTACGCAAAACCAAGCTGGATGAACTTCCTCAACTCTGGAATGTGTTCAAGGGCGAGATGAGTTTCGTTGGACCGAGGCCCGAAGTGCCTCGGTTCGTTGAGCAGTATACAGATGAGCAACGGGAAATTCTAAGTTATAAGCCGGGGATAACTGACCTGGCAACTCTAAAATTCCGCGACGAAGAAGTACTCCTCCGTAACGCTAAAAATCTGGAAAACTTTTACGTGCAGTACTGTATCCCACGAAAGATAAAACTTAACCGGCAATATGCAGTTAAGGCCAATCTTCTACAAGATATTTGGATTATTCTACAGACTTTGTGTCCTTACTGGCTTGCCGTTGTGTCGATATACATGGTTGTTCTGGCGACGAGTTTTTGGTTGTCGTACCTGCTTCGATTTGAGTTTGCCGTCCCTGAATGGGAAACGAAACGGGCATACTATTTCCTCGTTTCTTTCGTGAGCGTTAAGCTTTTCCTGTTGCTCTTGAGGAAGGAATTCAAAGGGTTGATGAGCTATTTCAGTGTTCCTGAGTTGCAGCAGATAACCACGGCATTGAGTTTGGCATTACTTTTCCAGTTGGGCTTATGGTATCTCTCAAGCGGTGTGTTGGCCCCCGCGCGAAGCATCATTCTCATCGACTTTTTTGTTTCAATCATTCTGGTCTGCTCACTGCGGTTGTCATTCCGCTTGATGCGTGAACAATATTTAACCAAGGATTCCGTCGAGGAGAATAAGGTGGTCCGGGTCGGAATTAAGGTGGTCCGAGTCGGAATTATTGGTGCTGGAGAGGCTGGAGCAAAATTAGCCCGTGAACTTGAAGCGAACCAATCCGTGGGGATGAGGGCAGAAGTGTTTTTCGATGATGACCCGGAAAAGTGGCAAAAAAGCCTGCATAACGTTCCCATTGTGGGGATGCCAGAATGCCTGCTCGATGGAGTTTGGACCGACAAACTTGATAAAGTGATCATTGCCATGCACAAGGCATCGCCCGAGCGACTCCGACAACTCACCACCCTTCTGGCGCGCACCAAAGTGGAATATCATATGATTCCCTCGCTCCGCCAGGTAACAACGGGAAAGGTTCGAGTTACCGATTTTTCTCCGACGGACATTTCGGATTTGGAGACGCAAAGCGATCTGAGCATAAAGTGCTGAATTCGTGCCCGCTTTTCGCTCACGGCTTGGTGTGACGATTCGGCGATTTCCCAAACCATTTTGTTCGATGGCAGCCTTAAATCCTACGTCAAAAAAGCAACCTCTGGAAAGCACTCCACAAGTTCTAGAACTTCGGGGGGTATTCAGATGCCTTCTCATTTATTCTAGCTTGTTAACGGCGGGCACGATAAGTCAATTGAACGCGCGTAGAGTGCCCTGGTTTGTCGGTAAGTTGATGCGAACCCTGGCGCGCATTTCGTTTGCAGTTGACAGCCGTTTGTGTGCTTCAAATAATTAAAGTGCCGGGCTTACGGCGGCTCCAGAATGGTCAAATTAAAGCTGCTTTCAAAAGTAACCGATTAGAAATTTAGAAGCATTACTCAGAAGGCGCATTTACCTTCTGCGCAGTTGCTTGACTGTAATAAAACACCCATGCCCATGCAAAACAACGAGACCATCCAGCCCAAAACCAAGAGTTTCACCGGAATCAAGCGAAAAGGCGTTTCCCTATCGTCAAGCCAGGTGATCAAGCCATCTTACCTTCGCGAAGGTCAAACATTTCCTTTGGTGCTGGAACCCGCCACTGATCAGGTCGATTTGGCCGATTGGGCCACGAACAACCGGGCGTATATCGAAGAGCAGCTTCTCAAGCACGGCGCTATTTTGTTTCGCGGGTTTGGCTTAAAGTCCGCCGCAGACTTTGAGAGAACCTCCCAGTCGATTTGTCCGGAACTCTTCGGTGAATACGGAGACTTACCCCGGGAGGGAGTCGGCGGTAAAATTTATCAATCGACACCGTATCCGGCCGATAAAGCCATCTTGTTTCACAACGAGAGTTCCCATCTGCCGCGTTGGCCATTAAAACAGTTTTTTTTCTGTGTGCTGGCGGCCAAAGAAGGCGGCGAAACCCCGATCATGGACTGCCGCGAAGTGTATCGGAAAGTTGACCAACATTTACTAAAGAAGTTTGCGGACAAGGGTCTCATGTACGTCCGCAATTTTTCCGAAGGTCTCGATGTCAGTTGGCAGAATTTTTTTCACACGGAAGATAAAGCCGTCGTGGAGGAAGGATGCAGAAAAGAAGGAATGACTTGCGAATGGACGGAAGGTAACAATCTGCGCATCCGGCAGATTTCTCGAGCCGTGGCGAAGCATCCTAAAACGGGTGAAATGGTGTTCTTCAACCAGGTTCAATTGCACCATTTATCGTGCCTGGACGCAGCTACGCGCCAATCTATGCTGGCGCTCTTCAAGGAAGAGGACATGCCGCGGAACGTCTACTACGGAGATGGCTCACCCATCGAAGACGAGGTAATGGAAAAACTTGGCGAGCTTTTTTGGGCTACTGCCGTAAGCTTCCCCTGGCAGGAGGGCGACCTCATTATGCTGGACAATATGTTGGTCGCCCACGCGCGTCTGCCGTATGTCGGTCCGCGAAAAATTCTCGTTGCCATGGGTGAGATGATAAGCGGTGCGGACCTGAACTGAATAAATTAATTTTTTCGAATTCGTGGAATTACACTAATATGCAGAACGCCAGCCAAACCGGTTTTAGACTCTCGCCTCAACAACAACAGCTTTTCATCTCGCAACGTGGAAATCCAAGTGCGTATTGCGCCCAATGCGCCGTGCTTATAGAGGGAAAGTTGGACCGGCTGGCTTTGATGGAGGCACTCAATAAAGTTGTCCAGCGCCATGAGATTCTGCGCACCACCTTCCAACGCAGCTCTGGCATGAAGATGCCTCTTCAATTTATCAATGATCCTGTGCTGCCACCTCTGCAGGAAATCGATCTCAGCACGAGCCGTCCTTCAGAGCAGGAATCGAAAATCGAAGAATACTTGCGAAAAGATGGATCCGATCCCCAAGACCTGGAGCAAAGCCCACTGTTGCGCCTGGCGCTTTTCGCGATGTCAATCGATCGGCACGTTTTGACAATAAGTCTACCTTCGCTTTGTGCCGACGGACGATCGCTCTCGTATCTGGTATTGGAGATAGCTCACTTCTATTCGCCGGAGTCCTCGACTGTGACGATTCCGGAGGAGCCGTTGCAATATGCCGATTTTTCAGAGTGGCAAAACAGCACCCTCGAATCCGAGGACGAAGGTGCACAATCGGGAAAGGCTTATTGGGTTCAGCAAGCTTTGGATGCGCTTCCGCCAATGGCGCTTTGCTTCGCAGGAAAAGGTGATAGTTCCAAGGAATGGGCGCCGAACTATTGTGTTCTCAAGCTTGGGTTGGAGACCGCGTCGAAAGTGGAGTTACTCGCCGGGGCATTGGGAACCTCGACTGAACGCTGTCTATTGGCCGCATGGCAAGCGTTGCTGTGGAGGCTTGTTGGCCAATCAGAGGTGCTGGTTAGTTTTGTTCCTGCTGACCGGAATCATGAAGAGATTGTCGGGGCGTTAGGACTCTTTGCACGCGCCTTGCCTATTCGTCTAAGTTTGGAACGGGAACCCAAGTTCGTCGAGTTGGTGGCTGATGTGGACAAAGCGGTGACTGCGGCTTTTCAATCGCAGGACTATTTACCGGTGATAGAGAATTGTTCTGAGGTCGATCCTGCTCACCGTCCAATTCAATTCGAATTCGATGACCGGCGAGGTCATTACAGTGCGGCCGGCGTTAATTTTTCCATCTACCGGAAGTCCTGCGCTACGGATCGATTCAATCTCAAGCTTGTTTGCATACGGGCAGAGGAAGGGTTGACGTTGGAATTCCATTTTGATGCGAGCATCTTCCGATTGAAGGATGTCGAGCGTTTTGCCGAGTACTTTCGACAACTGATCGAGCAGTCCATTTCCAATTCTGCTGGCGCGATCGGAACGTTGGAGCTCTTAAGGGAGTCCGATCGGCAGCAGTTACTGGTGGCATTCAATCAGACTGCCGCGGAGTATCCGAAGGAAAAAACGCTCCACAAACTGTTTGAGGAGCAGGTCGAGCGGACGCCAAACCGGCTGGCTTTGGTGTGCGGGGAAGCTCAGTTGACCTACGCCCAACTTAATGTTCAGGCCAATCAGCTCGCCAATTATCTTCGCCGCCTGGGTGTTGGTGCGAATGTCTGCGTCGGCTTGTGCGTCGAGCGATCGGCCGAGATGATCATTGGCTTGCTTGGGATTCTGAAAGCCGGCGGAGCGTACCTTCCGCTCCAGCCTGATAATCCAAAAGCGCGCCTGGCACATCTGTTGAGTGAGACGAAAGCGCCGCTGCTGCTGACCCAGGAGAAGCTGCTATCTCAGCTTCCGAATTTCACCGGTGAAACCATCTGTTTCGAAAAGGTCCGGACGAAACTTCAAGGAGAAGCGACAACCAATCCGCAATCGGTCAATTCCTCCGATGACCTGGTATACGTGATTTACACTTCGGGTTCCACGGGAACTCCGAAAGGGGTCGCTACTCGGCACCGAAACCTGGTCAACTACGCGACTTTCATCGTCAACAAACTCCGTTCAACGGGGACGCCAACCAGTGAGGGACTTCAGTTCGCGACTG
>JBDTOW010000137.1:0-8062 GCA_039933075.1 Verrucomicrobiota bacterium
CCGGCGCTTCAAAGGAATTCAGGAAAAAGAAGCTCGCGAAGCGATGATGAAACCGAACTATTTCGGGGCGATGATGGTTGCGATGCGCCAGGCCGATGGCCTGGTCTCGGGCACGAACGAAATCTCCGGCAGCGTTCTGCGGCCTCTCTTTCAAATCATCAAGGTCGCTCCCCAGGCCACGACCGGTTCGAGTTGCATGGTGATGGAAGTCGAGGACACCCGGTTCGGCGAAGGTGGCATCATGTTTATGGCGGATTGCGGCGTGATTCCCGAGCCGACCGTCGAACAGTTGGCTGATATCGCGGTGTCCACGGCGCAACTGGCGAAGCAGTTGCTCGGCACCCGCCCGCACGTCGCGCTGCTTTCTTTCTCGACCAAAGGCAGCGCCACCCATCCCTCAATCGGCAGGGTTCAAGCCGCCACGGCTTTGGCCCAACAGAAAGCGCACCAGAAATTCCTGGACGCCGAGTTCGACGGTGAACTGCAGGTGGATGCGGCGCTCGTTCCAGAGATCGCGTTCCGCAAACTGCCGGAGAGCAAGGTCGCGGGGAGAGCGAATGTTCTGATCTTTCCGGATCTCAATTCCGGAAATATCGCCAGCAAGCTTCTTCAACACGTCGCGCGCGCTCATGCTTACGGGCAGATACTGCTTGGCTTGGATCGGCCAGCCGCGGATGTCTCGCGCGGCTCCAACGCGCACGACATTCTTGGTGTCGCCGCCATCGTTGGCTTACAGTCGATCGAATACAACAAACTCTATCCCAACGCCGGCCAGCACGTCCTGGTTGATTAGTCGGGCATGAACACGGCCACCCCCCGCGTCTTCATCGCCGCGACCCGACAGAACGACGGCAAAACCACCGTTTCTCTCGGGCTGCTCGCGGCGCTTCAGAAATGTTACCCCCGCATCGGCTACATCAAACCGGTGGGCCAACGCTTCGTCGAAATCGAGGAACAAAAGATCGACGAAGACACCGTCCTCATGGACAGCGTGTATCGGCTCAATTGTCCGCTGGCCGACATGAGCCCAATCGCGGTCGAACCCGACTTCACCCGCAAATACCTGCTTTCCGCGAACAACGAGGCCCTCGTCAAAAAGATTCAGACGGCGTTTGACCGCGTGGCGTGGGAGAAAGAGTTCGTTCTTTGCGAAGGCTCCGGACACGCCGGCGTTGGGTCTGTCTTCGATCTGTCCAATGCGCAGGTCGCCAAGATCCTCAACGCCAAAGTGATCATTGTATCGCAGGCGGGCATCGGCAAACCGATCGATGAGGTGGCGCTGAACCAGGCGTTGTTCGAAAAGGAGGGTGTCGAAATCATCGGTGTGATCCTGAACAAAGCGATCCCGGAAAAGCTGGATTACATCACCCATTTTGCCCGCCGCGGCCTGAAGCGCAAAGGCCTTGACCTGCTCGGCGTCCTGCCACACCAATCCATTCTGCGCCAACCAACAATGGGCCTGCTCAAAGAGGAGCTGCGCGCAAAAGTCATAAACAAAGTGCGCGATACGAATCACCTCGTGGAGCGCATCGTGGTGGGAGCCATGGGCGTGCAACACGTCATGGAGTTCCTGGTTCATGGAGCGCTGGTGATCGTGCCGGGCGATCGGGAAGATATTATCATGGCCGCCGCCACGGCCCTGATCGGACACACCACAGACGGACTGGCAGGGATGGTGTTGACGGGCAATCTGCGTCCCGGTGCCAGCGTGATGAAGGTCATCCAGGAATTGCCGTTCCCCGTCCTCGTGGCCGAGGAGGATATTTACCAGGTCTCTTCCCGCATCCATGACCTCACCGTGAAGACTCGTCCGAATGACACGCAGAAAATCTCCGTGATCCGCGATCTCATCGCGAAGCACGTGGATGTTAACAAGATCCTCGAGGCCCTTTAGCATGTCCGCTTCCCTCCCGTTCAACCCCGCGCTCGAGGCGTTGCCCGCTTACCAGCCGGGTCGTCCCATCGAGGAAGTTGCGCGGGAAATTGGTTTGCCGGCTTCGGACGTCATCAAGCTCGCTTCGAATGAAAACCCGTTGGGCCCCTCGCCGGCCGCGCTGACAGCGATGCAAGAGATCTTGCCCCGGCTCCACCTGTATCCCGACGGCAATGCGTTTTTTCTCAAGCAACGGATGGCACAAAAGTTAGGCGTCGAACCGGCCAGCCTGATTTTCGGCAATGGCTCCAACGAGATCATAGAATTCGCCGGGCATGCCCTGATGAGGCCAGGAGTTGACGTGGTCGTGTCGCAGTACTGCTTCGCGGTTTACCCGATTATCACGCATTTATTCGGCGCCAACTTGATTGAAGTACCCGCGAAAAACTACAGCCATGATTTGCCGGCGATGTTGAATGCAGTCACGCCGCGAACGAGTGTGCTCTTCGTAGCCAACCCCAACAATCCCACCGGCACTCTTGTTCCGCCGAGTGATCTCAAACGGCTGGTGCATGAGGTCCCCGGCCACGCGCTGCTCGTCATGGACGAAGCTTACCTTGAGTTTCTGGGCGAGCCGGTTGACTTTCTGCCGCTCATTCGTGCGGGCAAGATCCGAAACCTTTTGTTGATGCGGACCTTTTCCAAAATTTTCGGACTGGCCGGGTTGCGGCTTGGTTACGGAATCGGCCATCCCGAATTGATCGCTAATTTGGAAAAGACCCGCCAGCCATTCAATGTCAACGCCCTGGTTCAAGCGGCCGCGCTGGCGGCTTTGGATGACCAGAATCACATTGCTCGCACTCGTGCCAACAACGCCGCCGGGTTGGAGTTCCTCCAGGACTCATTTCGACAACTTCGGTTGGAATTCATTCCATCGTCGGCCAATTTCGTCATGGTCCGCGTCGGCGATGGGAAGCGGGTCTTTCAGGACTTGCAGAAGCAGGGAATTATTATTCGACCGATGGCAAGTTACCAGTTGCCGGAGTGGATTCGCGTCTCGATCGGTACACCCGAAGAAATGCAACGATTTATTTTGACGCTAAAAAAAGTTTTAAGCTAATCGGGTGAGGGCGGGATCGATGCACTGTTTAATCTGCGCTATTCAAGCGTTGCAAATCAACACACTTATGGTGTTCGTCACAGGTGAGAACAAAGTCTCCGTAAATTCCTTCCTCCTTGACGAATCGTTGTAGAAGCGACGCCGGAAACTGCACGGTCTGTCCACGCGTGGAACGAACGAGAACGTGCCGAACAGCTCCCCGATAATAGTCCAAATATTTTTCCGGTGAAATGTGAAGGTGAAATTCGTAACGATTCATATTCTCGGCCAACTGGACAAGCGTACATACAACCATCGGCTCAAACCGAGTTTGAAAACACTAGGTCCAACGACATTCTGAACCCGGTTATCGAAAAGCATGGCTTGACGAGACGTCTGGAACGGCGATCTTGGCGCTCTTGCTCCGCGGATGGTTTCCGAGAAACTCTGGCGCGGTATCAAATAGTGTAGTCTGCATGGCAGGTTAGTCGCGGCCTTGAAAAGAACCAGCATGTTCCGGGCGGATCGTATGAGCGGCAAAGCATCTCAGTCTGGACGATTATTGAACAGGGAGTGGTGTTTCGTTCTGCAATTCTTCCTCTTTGCATCTTTGTATTGGCTTACGATGAGCGGATCTGCCTTGGCGAAAAATGCGCAACAAGAGTCGGCAAAGTTCTTCACGCAAACTAACATCCTGACGTTCAACATCGACATCGCGGAACCCGAATTTACCGCCTTGAGAAGTCAATCTCGCAGTTACGTCCGCGCGACCATCCAGGTGGGCGATGAAGTGTTTAAGGACGTCGCGGTACGACTGAAAGGGTGGGGAACTTTTCGGCCTTTGACCAGGAAACCGAGCTTTGCCGTTAAATTCAATGGCTTTGTCAAGGGACAGAGGTTTCATGGCCTGAGCAAACTCATGCTCAACAACTCCGCGCAGGACGCGACCTATCTTTGCGAACTGCTCTCGGGCGGGTTATTCCTGGACGCCGGCCTGCCCGCAGCCAGGGTGACACTTGCGCGGGTTCAATTAAACAGGCGCGATCTCGGATTCTACGTCTTAATCGAGGCGATGAACGAGCATTTCCTAAAACGAAATTTCACATCCTCGACCGGCAATCTCTACGAGGGCGCGATTCAGGACGTGAACGGAACGCTGGACCGCGATAATGGAACGGAACGCGATCAGGCCGATTTGCGAACGCTCTTCGCAGCGGCGAACGTGCTGGATCCGTCGGAACGATCGAAAGCATTGGACCGGGTCCTGGATGTCGATCGATTCCTTGCCTTTCTGGCCCTCGAGATGATGACTTCAAACTGGGATGGCTATGCCTTGCATCGAAACAACTACCGAATTTACCACGATCCAAAATCGGATCGAATGGTGTTCATTCCGCACGGCATGGATAATACGATGCACGAGACTCGCCTCTCGATCATGCCCCCGCGAAAGAGTGTCCTCGTGAAAGCTCTATTGGATACACCGGAGGGAAGGGAACGATACCGCCAAAAGGTGGCGTACGTGGCATCGAACTTTTATCGCGTCGAAGTTCTAACCAATCGGCTGTCCCGCGCTCTCGCCGGACTGAAAGCTGCCGCGCGAACTCCGGCCGAATTAATGAATCTCGATCGGAGGGCCGAAGAGATGCGGTCGCGAATCGTCGAACGCGCGGCCCGAATCGCCGACGAAATAAACGGGGTGAAACCACCGGCCTTGGTTTTCGATGAGTCTGGGGTCGCTCGGTTGGAGAATTGGCGGATGGAACGCGATTGGGTTTTTTCCCCGATGGACGAGCGCAATGAGGAAGACCGCGAAACATTCTATATCAATGCTGACAATGGAAACTGTAACTCTTCCTGGAGGCTCAATGTCTTCCTGCCGCCTGGCAGATATCGGCTCGAAGGCATCGTCCACACAGGGCGAGTGTTAGCGCAGGGCAGCCAGACTGGCATGGGCGCGGGCTTGCGAATCCTGGGGAATCAGCGCGGCGAAGGTCTTGTCGGCGACTCGCCCTGGACTTTGCTGCGCCATGATTTCGTCGTGCAGGAGGGATGCGGCAACGTGGAGCTCATGTGCGAGCTTCGCGCGTACCAAGGCGCAACATGGTTTGATCGACGCTCCCTGCGGTTGGTTCGAAAACAGTGAACTCCGATTACGGAACACCGGGCTGCGTACCGTGCGCGCCCGGGAGACAGGCGAGACGCCTGTCCGACGTTTTGCTTTTTCGTCGGGACCGTGGAGTGGCAGAAAAAAAACGATTGATCCCGGCGCGTTGGCTCGCCAACTTTCAACCATGACCAGAATCAAATCTCCTCCCAATCATCCAATGCACAGAAGAGACTTCATCAAAGTGGTGGCCGCTGCCGCAGCGGCGGGCGCGGTTTGGAGGCCGTTGAACGCGCGAGCGGCCACGAAACTCGAGCCGTTGGCTCCCGGCATCAAGGTGTCGCTCCAGATTTCCGGGGATGCCACCGACGAGGACTTGCGGTTTGCCCAACAACTCGGCGTCGAATATGTCAATATCCCCACCGGCGGCGACAAAGCCACGCTGGAAAATTTCATTCGCCTGAAAGAGAAAGTGGAGGCGGCCAAACTAAAGGTCTGGAATATCGGAAACAGTAACGTCCACAATATGCCGGAAGTGACGTTGAACCTGACGGGCCGCGACGAAAAGATCGAAGAATACAAAGGCTATCTGCGCAACCTCGCCAAGGCCGGGATCTTTTATACCACCTATGCGCACATGGGGAACGGCATTTGGAGCAGCGCACGGGAGGTCACACGCGGCGGTGCCCCGGCGCGCGCATTCGACCTGGACAAGAATCCGAAAGGATACTGGATCGGCAAGGTTTTCGAAGGTCCGCTCACTCACGGCCGCAAGTACAGCAAGGACGAGCTTTGGGCAAACTACACGTACTTTATTAAGCAGGTCGCGCCACTTGCGGAAGAGCTGGGGATACGCATTGGGATCCACCCGGATGATCCGCCGGTGCCGGAATTGGGCGGAGTGCCGCGTTGCATCTTTGGCAACTTCGATGGCTACGTGCGCGCGTTGGAGATCGCCAATAGTCCCAACATCGGCGTCTGTCTCTGCGCGGGGACCTGGATGGAAGGCGGCAAGCAGATGGGCAAGGACGTATTCGAAGCGGCCCGCGCCTTCGCCAAAATGGACAAGCTCTGGAAGATTCACTTCCGCAACGTCAGCGCGCCGATACCGTCCTTCGTCGAAACCTTCGTAGACAACGGTTACACCGACATGTATAAGCTCATGAAAACGCTCCACGATGTGGACTTCCGCGGTGCCGTGATCGCCGACCACGTACCGGGTATGGTCGGCGGGGCCAGGACGGGCTGGGCGTACAGCATTGGGTACATTAAAGCTCTACTGGCGGCAGTCAGCGCCGGGCAGTAGCCAATGAAACGAAACCCTGCCTTCACTCTTATCGAACTTTTGGTCGTCATCGCGATCATCGCCATCCTGGCGTCCATGCTGTTGCCGGCACTGGCTAATGCCAGAACCAAGGCTCAGCGGGTAAGTTGCACCAACAACTTGCGCCAGCTCGGCTTGGGTCTGGTCATTTACGCGGACAATTACAATGACCGGCTCCAACCCACGGAGTTCAATCCGGAGAAGGATCCCGGCTCGGGCCCCTGGGAAAGCTATCGATTGTTCCCGGCGAGTCCATTGAGAGCCGCGGACCTGAAATCTCCGCTCAACCTGGGTTACCTTTACACCGAGAAGCTGATTCCAACCGGCAAAAGCTTTTATGATCCTGGCCTGCGGCATCCCGAGAAGATTCCAATTAGATTCGAGATGAAATACTTTGAAAGCAGCAAGGTGCCGTGGCCAATGGGATCCACCGAAGGCAATGTGCGGGGCAACTACATGTACTATCCCCAGTCCGACCAGCCAGCGATTAAAGCGCCCAAGGCCGGCGAAGAGGAGTGGTCGCTCGTGGCGGAGAAAACAACTCAGTTGGTCGCCCAACGTTCCATCGTCACGGACTTGATTTACACCGTGAGGACACGGCCGCACACCAGCAACCGGAACCCGGCTGGAATCAACACGCTGTGGGGCGACACGCATGTCTCCTTCAGCACCACGAAGAAGGCGTTCGATCCGTTGCTCTGGGATCCAGGGGACGATCAACTAAGCCTGCAAAATCCCGGCGACAACCCGAAAAAATTCCGCACGATTGTTTCTCTGCTCAGACCCTGACAACACTTTTGCCTTGAAACGAAACTCTGCCTTCACTCTTATTGAACTGTTGGTCATCGCCCGCACCATAGCCGAACAGCAGGCCATCGTGAAGGGATGAAAGTGAGCACTGCGCCGCCGGAGTTAGATTATGAGATGTGGACCGGCCCATCGAAGATGCTCCAGAATGTCGTATACACGAAACTCGGCGGCGGCAGGTCAACGGTCACGGTGGGCGAAGGCGAATAACCAAGCCCGGCGCTCTGCACCATGATGCTGGTGACGGCGCCGCCCGATACCTGCGCCGTGGCCGTGGCCGCGCTGCCGATGGCGTCGATGATCGTGACAACCGGATCGCTCACGTAACCCAGACCGCCGTCGATTACGGTCATGCCCGTGATAAATCCGCTGGTGACAGTGGCCGTGGCGATCGCCCGCCGGCTCACATTGGTGCCCGGACTCACCAGGGCAAATTTGAATTGGCCTGTGCCCGAGAAGTTCGTGCCGCTCGCCTGCACGCGCCCTTGATAGTTGATAACGGAGGGAACCTGGGCGAAGAGAGTTGAGAGGTAAGGGGTGAGGGGCGAGAGCAGCAGCCAGGAGAGAAGGACGAAGGCCGAAGGACGAATGACGAATGACGGAACAAGAACGAGGCCGCAATTCCGAAACAGCTCTTTGCCGGCCATTTGTGATTTCGGGCTGCGGGCTTCGGATTTCTTTCGGATTTCGGACTTTTCATAGATGCGTTCCTTTCAAATTGATTTTTGGCTAAGAATGATTTTTTCCAGAGCTTCCAGGCGTTGCCTCAACTCCGCGTTCTCCGCGTTCTCCGCGTTCTCCGCTTCGAGTTTCTGAATTCTGACCTCTGACTTCTGACTTGCGGCTTCCACT
>JBDTOW010000138.1:0-8034 GCA_039933075.1 Verrucomicrobiota bacterium
GCCCGGTCAGATTGGTCGGGATCGTGGGAGAAGATTTTCCGAAACGCTACGTGCAGCTTTATCGGCGGCACGGGATCGACCTGGAGGGACTTCAGATCGTGCCGGGCAAGACGTTCCACTGGGCCGGCGAGTATGAGGTGAACATGAACAATCGTCGGACGCTCACGACGGAGCTCGGCGTTTTCGAAAGCTTCACGCCGGCTTTATCGCCCGCCCACCGTAAAAGTCCGTTTGTTCTTCTGGCGAATATCGCGCCAGCACTGCAACACCATGTGCTGGATCAAATGCGCCGGCCGAAATTCGTGGTCGCCGATACGATGGATCTTTGGCTGAACATCGCGTTGAAAGATCTGCTGCGATTGTTGCGCCGGATCGACGCTTTCGTGCTCAACGACAGCGAAGCGCGCCAATTGACCAACGAAGACAACGTCGTTGCCGCGATCAAAAAGATTCATCGATTGGGGCCTCGGTATGTCATTGTCAAAAAGGGCGAGCACGGAGCCATCCTTTCCGGGCCCAAAGGCACGTTCATTTCGCCGGCATTCCCGCTAGCCAAAGTAGTGGATCCGACTGGGGCGGGTGACTCTTTTGTGGGAGGTCTGATCGGTTACCTCGCGAGCGCCAAAGGGCCGATTGACGTCAACCTTCGTCGCGGGATGATTTACGGGGCGGTCATCGCTTCATTCTGCTGTGAAGGTTTTGGACTCCAGCGGACGACGAAGGTGACACGCGCGGCCATCGATGAGCGTGTCGGACATCTGGAAAAACTGGTGAGGTTCTAGAAGCTCGTTTTCATCCCCGGTTGCCCGACCTCGAGCACACTGAAAACAATGCGCCCGCAACCGCCACCCTGGTTGGCTAATTGCGGGCGTCTCGGAAAATAAATCCCGTTTAGATTCCTAGTTTTTTACGAGGTCGATTTTCGTCGGGGTCAATTCGAGTTTGCCGGCGACTTCCTTCACCGTTCCGGTGACTTTGACCTTCTTGCTTTCCGTGCAAACGTTCTCGTGGAACTTCTTACTCACACTATTCGCAGTGAGCAAATAAGTGACGGTCTTCCCGTCTTCCTTCACCTGCACAGCATTCTGACAGGAATCCGTTTGCTTCAGAATGCACTTTGCGCACTTGGCCTCCCCGGTGATGGTCTTTTCCTCACCGGCATATCCCACACTCGAAAGGGACCAGGCAAGGCCAGTGATTGCGAGCAAGGTTATCAGCGATTTTTTCATAATATTTCTTTCTTGGTTTTTTGACTGTAAAACAGCCGTTATGTAACAGGATTAGAGCGCCTATTCAGACCCGCGTTCAAAGTTTCTTTTGAACCAATCTGCCAAATCCAGGTGAATTGCAACAAGTCTTTGACAGAGCTCGTAGCGACATGTAGCGACAAGATTTTCCCCCAAACAACGTGGCGGATCTCAGCGATCTGACTTAGTTTGTCCTGGGTGTGAATGCTCAACCCTTCAAAAAAGCGCGACGGCGAGTTTCCAGTTTCGGAAGAAATCGCTGCGGTTTCACGCTCATCGAACTTTTGGTAGTCATTTCCATTATTGGCATCCTCGCGTCGCTGCTCCTGCCCACGCTTAGCGGAGCCAAGGAAAAGGGGCGGCAGGCCTACTGTTTGAACAACCTCAAACAACTCCAAACCGGCTGGCTCATGTATGTAAATGATAACGCCGATGCGCTGCCTTTAAACAAAGTCAGCGGTTCAGCGATAAGCATTGGCGCCGAAAGCACCGCTGACTCATGGGTTATCGGCAACGCCCAATTGCAGAGCAACCCGGCGAATATTAAATCCGGAAGCATTTTTCGCCTTGTTGGAGATCCAGGTGTCTACCGTTGCCCGTCGGATCGAGCCAAAATTCGCGACTCGAATTTGCCAAGAATCCGCAGCTACAGCCTGAGCTCCTATTTAGGCGGAGAAGGATCGGATAACGTTCAGGACTACAGCGAATTGAAGGCGACCTCGGGAGTATTCGCCTTCCTCGATGACCATGAAGCGAGCATTAACGACGGCGCTTTTCTGATTCCCCGATCGACCGCGGATACCTGGGGAGATCTCCCGGCGGACCGTCATCGCCAAGGCGCCAATTTTTCCTTCACCGATGGCCATTGCGAGTTCGTCAAGTGGCAAACCCCGAAACGATTCAACCAATATTTTCAGCCCGTGTCGGGTGCGGCTGAATTGCGCGATTTGAGAAAGATGCAATCGTGGCTGCCGGTGGTTGCAAACTGACCGGGGACCTTCCGAGGGTGGCCAAACTCCATCTGTCGTAGACTCGTTTCCAAAAACCTTGATGTGAATCGCGTGGCTGATTAAGTTCCGACCATGCTGAATCGTCGCCAATTTCTTTCGGCCACGCCGGCCGCCTTGGTGGCGCTCGCGTACTCACCGTCGCTCGTGAGTGGAGCTGCTGATCCCCACGACGCGCCGGCGTCGGTGCAGCCGCCGAAGATCGGTTTCAGTTCGCGCACGGCGGAGTTGTCCTCGATTAAGCCCGGTCAAGTGACCACCGCGTCGCCGAAGGTTTGCAAGATTCTTCAGTTCACCGATCTTCATTTTTTCAACAAAACTGTGATCGAGGATGAGATGACGATTGCGGATTTTCGCAAGCATTTGGATCATCATCGACCGGACCTTGTCGTTGTGAGTGGCGATCTTTGGCACGACAACCCGGAGGGCCGCGGGCAACGCGGATTGGACCTTGCCATTAAAACCTTTTCTGCATGGGACGTTCCCTGGACGATGTGTTGGGGCAATCACGATTTCCTGAGCGATTACCAGCAAGGTCATGATCTGCTTGAGCGGGCGCCGCATTCGGTCTATCGCGGTGGCGCTTCGCATGGTGATCATCGGATAGAAGCGCGGCCGGCGGGCGCGGATCCCAAGGACGGACCAGCTTTGGATTTGTACTTTCTGAACAGTAGCGATGAGGGGTTGACGGCGTGGCAGGTTCGCGCTTTTCGTGAGATGGCTCGCCATGTGGCTTCCGCGCGTTCCAAGCCGGTTCCCGCCCTGGCGTTCTTCCACATCCCGATATTAGAATACGAAACACGGATCACTCCGGCCACGATCAAGGGCGTGAAGATGGAAGGCGTGGGCCGTGGCAAAGAGAACGGCCAGGCTTTCCCCGCATTGACAGCGCCACAGACTGTGCGGGCGTGTTTCTGCGGGCACAATCACACCAATGATTACACGGTGAAGGCAGATTCGGTTGACCTGGTCTATGGTCGTTCGAGCGGGTATGCCG
Organism: Verrucomicrobiota bacterium; assembly: GCA_039933075.1. Lineage (GTDB taxonomy): Bacteria > Verrucomicrobiota > Verrucomicrobiia > Limisphaerales > JACPZS01 > JBDTOW01. Next base: position 3,252 of record JBDTOW010000138.1, read on the forward strand.
GGTACGGCGGCGATACGTTGCGCAAAGGGGCGAAGTTGATCGAAGTGGATCTGACCAATGGCAACTATTACCAAACCTCGGTCTTCGCCGATGGAACCAAACACATAGCTTAAGTCGAGCAATTCAATAACCCACACGAGGAAACCATTGTCGTCAGGTGTTTTGAGATTTGGCTTCGGTCTGCCGCTGCTGCTGCTCCTCCTCGCAGTTGTTACCGGATGCACCAGTTTTCATGGACGAGGGATTCAATACCAGATGGAGCCGCGATACGCAGTCGATGATCCGCAATTTCTGCGATCAATGGGGCATCTGGTTGGTCCGGGGATTCTGGCGAGCAATCGCGTTACCGTGCTGATTAACGGAGATCAGATCTTTCCCGCAATGTTGGAAGCCATCCGGGGAGCGAAGAAAACGATAACTCTGGAAACTTACATTTATTGGTCGGGAACGGTGGGGGAGCAATTCGCGGAAGCGCTGGCGGAACGGGCACGGGCCGGGGTCAAAGTCCACGTGTTGGTGGATTGGATTGGCTCGCGAAAAGTCGATTCGAGCCATCTCGATGTCATGAGCGACGCCGGTGTCGAGGTGGAAAAATATAACCCACTGATTTGGTATAATCTGGCACGGCTCAACCATCGCGATCATCGGAAGCTGTTGATTGTGGATGGAAAGGTCGGGTTTATTGGGGGTGCGGGTCTGGCGGACTTTTGGCTGGGCAATGCCGATTCGCCCGGGCATTGGCGCGACTCACAATTCCGGCTCGAGGGACCGGCGGTTGGGCAAATGCAAGCGGTGTTTATGGATAACTGGATGAAGACAAGCGCGAGGGTGCTGGACGGGAGCGATTTTTTCCCCGAGCTCGCGCCGGCGGGAGATCACTATGGGCAGGTTTTTAAGAGTTCACCGCGTGAGGGGACCGAGGCCGTCCGATTGATGTATTTGCTCACGATTGCCGCCGCGCGGAAGAGTATCCGGTTGTCCGCGTCCTATTTTGTTCCCGGCGATCTGACCATGCACGAATTGGTCGAGGCCTGCAACCGCGGAGTGAAGATCGAGATCATTATCCCAGGGTCAAAGTCCGACACTCCCATCGTGCGTTACGCTTCGCGAGGCAAGTGGGGACCGCTCTTGAAGGCCGGTGTCAAAATCTACGAGTACCAGCCCACCATGTATCACTGCAAAATGATGATCATGGACGACGTCTGGGTTTCGGTTGGTTCGGCAAATGTTGATAATCGTTCATTCCGATTGAACGACGAAGCCAATCTGAACGTGTATTCGGCGGAATTCGCGGCGGAACAGATTCGCATTTTCGAGCAGGACAAGGAGAAATCCCGACAGGTCACTTACGAGGATTGGCAGAACCGGCCTCTCCGCAAGCGGGTGATGGAAACGTTAACCGCGCCGTTCCGCGCGCAACTCTAGCTCTGTGACAACTAGTTTGTCACACATTAGGCGCCCGAGTTTCTAATCAAGGGTAACTGCCTTCTTTGGACACCGTAGTATTCTCTGACATCCACAGAACATCCTTTAAGGAGTCACCTGCCGCCCCCAATGGCAGCGCCAGATCCTTGTTTTTGACCGGCACCCGGATCCGCGAGCCACGCCACTTGTGAATTTCGGCGTGGCCGTCTGCGAAAGAAAAACCACATGCCCCGTTGTGATAGGAGGCTGGGACATCAATGATCTGAGCCGTTTTGGCGTCTGGCTTGGCCATCTGAACGGCAAACGCCGGGTCGTTGATGCTGTCGGGATGCTCATCCACCAGCACCCACGTCTTGACCGGATTCACGATGCTCGTCATCGTGCGATAAACTCGCCAGGTAGGCGACGGCAGCCATGTGCCATCGTCGAACACCTGGCTCATGGAGTTGCTGCGGACCCGTTGTACTTGCTGAGCCTTGGTATTCTTCACTGTGCTATGGTCAGCGGGGCATTTCCAGATCGGAAGACTCCGTCCGATATAGGGCATGAGCGGACTTTTGACGATATCGACATTGGCGTCCCAATTGGCGGGAGCGGACGTGTAATCCAGCCACCCAGTCACCCAGATAGCGCGCGGCTTATCCACAATAGTACGCGAAAGCAGAAGCAGGTCGTTGTCGTCGTCGGCGTACAGCCTCCAGCCCAACATCATTTGGCGAAGGTTGTTCAGGCAGCCAATGCCCTGCGCCTTCGTCTTGGATTTGGCCAGGGCCGGCAACAGCATGCTGGCGAGAATCGCAATGATGGCGATCACGACCAGGAGCTCGATCAAGGTGAAGCCGCCGCGGCGAGAAAGTCGCTTTGGCCCCGCGCCGGAATGAAGCAGTTGAGACTTTTTCATAGATACTGTTGGGTTGGTGAAGTTGAAACTCTTTATCCAATTCCCGATTGGTGTCAATGACATTAGCCAGCTCCCCCGGGAAATGAACATTGTGCGTTTCATGGCACACCTCTGCTCGACAGTTTCCCTTCGCTCGAACTCGGGAAAAGAAAGGCGGTCGCGGTGGGCTACCGAATGTTTTTTGTTCAGTCAAGCTCCTCGAGCCTGGCTTCAACGCCCTGCAAGCCCACTTCGCAAGGACGAATGCTTGCTAACAATCCGTTGATTATTATCCTTCCCGTGCGCGTGACAACTCAGATGCTTCATCGAATGGCAGGATTTTTGTTCGGAATCGCTGCCTCGGCCATTATCTCAAACGCTTCCGGGGAGCAGGTGGAGAACTGGCCCGAGTTCCGCGGCCCGACCGGGCAAGGGCACTCGATGGCTCGTAACCTCCCTTTGGAATGGAAGGCTGCCTCTGAGGGACCGGGCACCAACATTGTCTGGAAGCAGGGCATCCCGGGTAAGGGTTGGTCGTCCCCGGTTTTTTACGACGGACGCATCTATCTGACTTCCGCGGTCGGTGGCAACGATGCTTCGAGCCTTTCGCTGCGGGCGATTTGCGTAAACGCAAGCGATGGGAGAATCCTCTGGAACGCCGAAGTCTTCTCTCGCGACAACCTCACTCGCATTCATGAGAAGAACAGTCATGCCAGCCCGACGCCACTGGTCGAAGGCAATCGACTTTATGTTCATTTTGGTCATAACGGCACCGCGTGTCTGGATTTGCGCGGGAACATTGTCTGGCGCAACACCAGCATAGTTTACGAGCCGGTACACGGCAGCGGCGGTTCGCCGATCCTTGCGGATGATAAGCTAATCTTCAGTTGTGACGGCGCGAGCGATCCGTTCGTCGTTGCGCTGGACAAGGCAACCGGCAAAGTGCTGTGGAAGACCCGGCGCGAATCGGATGCGAAAAAGAAATTCTCGTTCAGCACCCCGCTCCTGATCGATGTGGAGGGACAAAAACAAGTTATCAGTCCCGGCAGCGGGGTTGTTTGCGCTTATGATCCGGCAACCGGCCGCGAGATCTGGCGCGTTCGTTACGACGGTTACTCTGTGGTTCCACGGCCGGTTTACGGACATGGCCTGGTCTTTTTCTCGACTGGTTTCGACCACCCGTCGGTCATGGCTATTCGCCCGAACGGCCTGGGCGACGTTACCGAGACGCACGTGGTGTGGACCGTCAGTCGCGGCGCCCCGAACACGCCGTCACCTCTGCTGGTCGGTGAAGAGCTTTATCTGGTTTCCGACATTGGACTGGCGAGCTGTCTCGACGCTCAAACAGGCAAGGTTTACTGGCAAGAGCGAGTTGTCGGCAATTGTTCCGGGTCGCCGGTTTACGCGGGCGGCCGAATTTACATCCAGGACGAACAAGGTCTGGGCGTCGTGATCAAGCCCGGCAGGAAATTCCAGAAGCTGGCTGGCAACCCGCTGGGAGAACGGACGCTGGCTTCGTATGCTATTGGCGATGACGCCTTGTTCATTCGCGGCGAAGTACACCTTTACCGAATTCAATCGCGGACCGGGCCTTGAGCTCGTGGCCAAGATAGAGCGCCGACGGCGGCATTGAGCCATGACGCCTACCCCATCTACTCGCGGACCACGAATTTCTTTATGAAAGGTAGGGCGGGCAGTTCTCTGCGCGCCGCTCGAACGTGGTGAAATGTTCGCACCCCGGCAACCGCCCGACGGCGCGCACGGAGTGACGCGCCCTACCTTGACGCCCGGCGTAAGCGGGCAGCAGCAAACCAAGCAGGACGGCAGGAGCGGCAGGAGGGTGAGCCCCGAGTTTTCGCTTGCCAGTTGATGGATGAGCGATAACGTGCGCGGAGACTTTGGAAACCCAGGCACAACTGCCGCGTGCGCCAGCCAGCCAAGAAACGCACGGAAGGGAACTCATGGAAAACAATGAAGCCGCGCGCACCTACCGTGTTTGGGGAATAGACAAGGTCGCTTACGGTCCCGTTGAACTGCCGACGTTGGTGAACTGGATCAAGCTGGAACGCGTGCTCGGGGACAACTGGATTTTTATCGAGCCAGACAACGTTTGGTCGAAGGCCAGGCAACTCCCCGAGTTGAAAATGTTCTTCAAACCCAAGTCGGCCAAGTCGTCTTCGGACACAACTTTGGGTTACATGAGGGCGCTTGGCCTGAAACCAGACTCGTTGCGGCGCATCAAGATTTTCGCGGATCTCGAAGACCTGCAACTCGAATCGTTCCTCCATTACCTGGCGCTTTTGTCATTCAACCAATTTGTGCACGTAGTTCGAAAGGGCGATCACGGTGATTCGATGTACCTGGTGTTGGAAGGCGAACTGCGTGCATTCGTCTTGATCGATGGCAAGGAAACCACTCTCTCCACACTGGCAGTTGGCGACTGCTGTGGTGAAGTCTCGCTGTTGGATCAAGGTCCGC
>JBDTOW010000139.1:0-8033 GCA_039933075.1 Verrucomicrobiota bacterium
GTGAAGGTGCTGGCCACCGGCCACAAGAAGATGGTCGAAATCCCGTCTGGACCCAGAATGACCGCCAAGAAAATGGTCGCCGCGGTTCGACAGGCGACTGCCGGCTGGAAATATGATGCCGTTTCGATTGGCTATCCGGGACCCGTGGTTCACGGCCATCCGGTGAGTGAACCTCATAACCTGGGAAGCGGCTGGGTTGGCTTTGATTATCAGAAGGCGTTTGGCCACCCGGTGAAAATCATCAACGACGCGGCGATGCAAGCGCTCGGCAGCTATCGAGGCGCACGGATGCTGTTCCTTGGTTTGGGCACCGGGCTGGGTTCCGCGCTGATTGTGGATGGCGTCATCGAGCCCATGGAACTTGCGCACCTGCCTTACAAAAAGGACGGGACCTACGAAGATTATGTCGGAGTGGCCGGGTTGATGCGCCTGGGGAAGAAGAAATGGCGCCATCACGTGGAAGAGGTCGTCAAGCAACTCAAGACCGCATTGCAGGCTGACTTTGTCGTGCTGGGCGGGGGGAATGCCAAACGCCTTAAAAAGCCGCCGCCCGGTAGTTGCCTGGGTGAGAACTCCGACGCTTTCCGGGGCGGTTATCGTCTTTGGACGAAACCAGATGAGGTTCAACCCGCGAGCGGTGCGCCCGATCAACGCAGGAAAAGTGCGGCGACAAAAAGTCCGGTTCCGGCCAAGGTTATTTTCCTGTTCGACGTGGACAATACGCTGCTCGATAACGACCGGGTTACGGACGATCTCAAGCGTCACCTTGAGCGCGAGGTCGGTCCCGAACATGCGCAGCATTACTGGAGCCTCTTCGAGCAGTTGCGGAGCGAGCTAGGTTACGCCGATTATTTAGGCGCCTTGCAGCGCTATCGTAGCGAGTATCCCCATGATCCGCGGCTGCTGACGGTTTCACATTTCCTCGTCAATTATCCGTTTGCCAATCGCCTGTTCCCAAACTCACTCGATGTTATCGAACACGTCAAACAGTGGGGCCGGCCGGTCATACTGTCGGATGGTGACGTCGTCTTTCAGCCTCGCAAAGTGGATCGCTCCGGGCTATTCGAAGCTGTTGACGGAAATGTGCTGATTTACGTTCACAAGGAGAATGAGCTCGACGATGTCGAGCAGCGTTACCCGGGTGAACACTACGTGCTGGTTGACGACAAATTGCGCATCCTCGCCGCAATTAAGAAAATCTGGGGCTCGCGTGTGACGACTGTCTTTGTGCGGCAAGGACACTACGCGCTCGATCCCAAGATTCTGTCCATCTGCCCGGCGGCTGACATGAGCTTCGAGCGCATTGGCGATTTGCTGGATTACGACCTGCAACGCTTGCGCGGAGCCGCGCTTGCGATTCCAGTGCTGTCCTAACAACCGACTTGCTAGTCACTTCCGAGTTACACTCGCGCAGAAGGTGGCAACCCCGCTCTTTCTCCGGAGCTAAAAGTTTGACTAAGCCAGAACTTTAGGGTATCGCTTGTCCGAGGTTCAGGGCATTCCACCGTTTTTTGATGCTATTACAATGTTTTAGAATTCCGTCAGGTTTCGTGTTGATTGGCCGATTGATGACCTCAATTCGCAGTTTCTTCCCAATGATTCTGCGCACCCCCATAACCAATCTCGAGTCCCTGCTCCCTTCACCGTGAGAACTAAATCGCTTGTTCCTGGAACGTTGGCCATTCTTTTGTGGGTGGCCCTCTGGTTCTCGCTGGTCCCGGCGCATGGTTCCGCAGTCCTGGCCGGGTGGGAAGGCTTGTCGTTCGGAAGCACTCGGCCTGCGGACATGCAAGTGGCTGCCGGAACGAACGGTGTGATCCAGACCGTGAAACTTCGAATCGCCTACTTCGACAAGTCGGGGGCTCCTATCTGGGGCGAGGTAGGCCTCGCATCTCATTTCTTCTCGAGCGTCGGGGCGACGACCGGAGCTGACGCGGTGGTTATGTACGATCCTTCGGTCGGTCGCTTTTATGTTATTATGCAAGAAAGCCCCGCATCGGGAAACCAAGGGTTTCTAGATTTGGCGGTGTCCAAAACTTCCAATCCCACGTCCAGCGGCACGAGCGACTGGTACTTTTATCGGTTCGACATTACCGAGGTCTCAGGAGGCATTGACCACGGTGGTGATTTTGGGGGTCTGGGTTTCGATAACCAGGCGCTTTATGTGACCTTTAATATGCATCCCCTGCCAAAGTACTCGGACAGGCCTTTTCTTAACTGCCAGATTCTAACCTTCAACAAAACCGCCATCACGAGCGGCTCGGGAAGCTTCACTCGTCTGTTTACCGCAAACGGCATTGACAATGGCTTCAGCTTGCGACCCGCGACCGTGACAGGAACCAATAGCCCAGGCAACGTAATGTACTTTGGCGAAACGCCCTTCAACAGCAGCGATAAAGTGCGAATCTGGGCGCTCAGCGATCCACTCGGCACGCCGGCGCTGACCTCTGCCAGCGTGACGGTGCCGGACAATGGCGGCCAAGCCGGTTTTGCACCGCAATCAGGCACCAGCATTGAGCTGGACACCGTGAGCGGCTACACCCAGGGAAACGCGTTTTGGTATAATGGCTCCCTCTGGTTCTGTCATACAGCCGGAGGAACTTCAGGCAGGTCGAAGGTCTATTATTACAAGGTGAATTCGAATAACTTTCCCGACAGCACACCTACCCTGGCGGAATCAGAATCTATTGACGGCGGACCAGGGGTATGGACCTACATACCTGCAATTGGCGGTAACGCACTTGGAGATGTGTGCATTGTCTTCAGCCAATCCTCAGCTTCAACATTTCCTGCCGTCATGTCTACTACGCGGGCGGCGGCGGCGGCGAGCTTCGACACACCGGTGACACTGAAAATGAGCCCGAACTTTTATAATGGCACGACCGGCGTGGCTAACGAAGCCCGCTGGGGTGACTGGGCTGGAGTCGGCGCCGATCCGGTCAACAACAGTTTTTGGGTCACTCATGAGTGGGCGAAAACCACTGCCCTCGAAGCCTGGGGCACTTGGGTCGCAAATGTGAGCGTCGGCAACGTCGATTCCGACGGCGACGGATTCAGCGATCTCGAAGAGTTGCAGGCTGGTACGGATCCCCTAAACCCGGCAAGCGCCCCAGGGATCACCTCCACTGACTTGATCGGTTCAGATGTGCAAATAAGTTTCAGCAGCGTCGCGGGAAAAAAATACCTCGTCGAAAGCAATCCAACCTTCCCAACCGGGCCGTGGACTGTCGTTGCCAATAACGTGGTGGGCACCGGAGGAACTGTGCAGGTCATCAATCCGGGAGCCGCTGGCCTTCCCAAGCAATACTACCGCGTGCAAGTATCGCCGTAAGCCGAACCGCTCGCCTCGTGCCGCCTAACCCTTTGCTTGGTCCGCAGCGGTGGAGACGAGCAGCTCCGGAGCTTGCAACTTTCGCGGCGAACTCTCGATCGGAGACACCTCGGCAATCAGCCGGTCACCGGGCGATGCTTCCAGTTCTTTGAATCTCCGCGCGCCCACCAGGACATTGCCCTCCAGCGAGCCGACGGCATCGTTATACTTTTCCACGGCTCGACCGAGGCTCTGACCCAATTCGTCCCAATGCTGGGCGAGGACGGCGATTCGTTTGTAGAGGTCTTTCCCTAATTCGCAGATCTTGGTCGCATTCTGCGCCAGGTTCTCCTGCCTCCAGCCGTACGCCACGGCCTTGAGCAATGCGATGAGAGTGGTCGGCGTGCTGATTATCACGCGCTGTTCGACGCCGTTCTCGATCAACGCCGGATCCTTTTCCAGCGCGGCGCTGAAAAATGTTTCGCCCGGCAGAAAAAGCACGACGAATTCCGGCGTAGCCTCGAATTGATCCCAATAAGATTTCTTGCTCAACGCTGCTACATGATCCCGGATTTGCCGCGCATGATCGATCAGCTTCAACTGGCGGATTTGCTCATCACTCGCGGCAATCGCGTCAAGGTAGGCGCCCAGCGGCGCCTTGGCGTCCACGACGATCGTTTTATTCCCCGGAAGCCGAATTAAAAGATCCGGTCGGAGCCGCCCTTCGTCCCTTGTCACTGTCTGCTGCTCATAGAAGTCGCAACGGTCGAGCATTCCAGCAATCTCGACAACCCGTTTTAATTGAATTTCGCCCCAGCGCCCGCGCACTCGCGGCGTTCCCAAAGCTTTCACGAGATTGGCGGTTTCAGAATGCAGTTTGAGTTGGGTCTCTACCATCGATTTGACCTGCTGGTTCAGTCCCTCGTACGCACCCACCCGGGCCGTCTCCAGATCCTGGATTTTGGAATCGAATCGATTCAGCGACTCCTTTACCGGCTTTACGATCTCGTCAATGGCGAGCTGACGCTTCTCGAGGTCTCCCCTGGCTGCCTCCTGAAACTGCTTGAGCGTGGCGTGCGCCAGGTCAAGGAACGACTGGTTGTTGCTCTTTAGTGCATCCGCGGATAGTGCCTTAAACGCGTCCGACAGTTCGCGCTGCGCTTCGTGCAAAAGCCGCAACTTCTGCTCCGTAACCTTGCGTTCCTCCTGGAGCCTCGTCTCCGTTTCGGCCAATCTTGATTGAAGGTCAGTTGCGCAATTCTGCAAGCTGCTGCATTGAGATTCTCGTTCTCGCAATCGTGCTTCCAACTTCGCAATTTCGGAATTCCTCTCCTCTGCCGCCGACCTTTTTTCGGCCTCTGTTTTTAGCGATTCTCTGAGATGGACCAGGTCTGCCTCTTTCCGATCCAAGCTCCCTTTCAGTTCGGTCATCTGGTGTTCCACGCTGCGCAGGCGCTCGGCCAGAACCGCCCGCTCAGGTTCAAACGACGCTCTGGCAAGATTAACTAGATTCGTTCTCGTGTTGCGGTAGAAGAGCCAGACGACCGCGCCGCCGAGAACGAAACCGAGCACTAAGAATACAGCGGGAAGAAGCGGTGACATACTTTTTATTTTCGCAGACTGAACGTCTATCGCACATTGTCCAACGAATATCCGGCGAAGCAAGCCTTACCACTATCCGCAAGGGATGCAGCGTTCCTTCTGAGAAGCAGGTCGACGCGGAAAGCAAACTCAATTCTGGTTTTCAACCCGGCAGCGGCGGTAATTACCAATGGCTGGGATTGACCGATTGACCCAGTACTGCTGCGTCCTCTTCACACATTTCGCGTGAGGCCCCCGCACCAATGTGTGGAAGACATTTGTGTTCGATCTGGCTCGTGCATGAGCACCATTTTAATCATCAACACCTTGAACGGTAGCGGCTCGCCCGAAAACCAGTTTGGTCCGCAGTTCGTGAGCGCTGGCACAGGTATTGCCTCAATTATACTAACAACCAACTCGAAGGAGATCGTTCTGGATTCCTATGAAGGATATGTTCACTTCACGGCGAAATAGTCGCCGTGGATACGCAATGACGTTCCGGGCGTTCACGTTGATCGAGCTTTTGGTGGTCATCGCAATCATCGCGATTCTCGCGGCAATGTTGCTACCCGCCCTCTCCCGGGCGAAAGCCTTGGCGCAACGGACCAAGTGCATTTCCAACCTAAGGCAGATTGGCCTGGCGAACCAACTCTATGTAAATGATTTTGCATGCTACCCGCTTTTTATAGTCCGGCCGGATAATTTGGTCTACTGGCCGGATCTTTTGCTTCCGTACATTGGCCAGACGTGGACGAATGGCCGTGTGTACCGCTGTCCGGGATTCCCGTTTGTCACGAATCGTGCGGCTTTCGCGGTACCGAGAGGTCCTTCGTGGGCAATCCGGGGAAGTTACGACATGAATTTTGAAGGAGTTAGCCAGGGTGGTGGATATCCTCAGTTTTTGTTAGGAATTGGCGGCAACTTCGATGGGATTCTCGCTACCATTGTTCCGACAAAAGAAAGCCAAGTTCTACAGCCTTCAGACATGATTGCCTATGGGGACGCCATGATAATTACTCGGCCTACCGAACTTATTGATTCGTTCTTTAGCTTCCCCTACTATGGGTCAATTCTTCTTCAACAGAACCGGCTTCGCTACCGAGCTTTAGAAAAACGGCGTCATGGCGGAGTTTTCGATTTCGTGTTTGCCGACGGTCACACCGAGTTTGCCAAGGGTGTAAAATTATTCAGCCGGAATCCTGATAATCTCAAACGCTGGAACCGGGATAACTTGCCGCACGCGGATTGGCTACCGCCGCTTGGCCCCCCAGCGGAATGAGTGAGAACTGACAGGCTATTGCATGCCGAAAAGGTGTCAGTCCCGAAAAGGTGAAAAGGTGTCAAAAAGGTGTCAGTCCCGGCTATTGGTAAATATGAGTTGACGCCCCTTGGTGTTGTTCCGCGAGCCGATTTTCAAAAATGACAGGAATCGCCAGTGGTTCCTGGAAACATAGCAGCGTGTTCAAGCCGAGACATTGGGCATCGCAACGTTGCCAGCGCTTGATACGGTTATTTCCGGCCCGCTGGTCGGGGCAACGTGCTCCCGAACTCCATTCATGTCATTGTTCAACTTGCCGCCCGGAGCTTGGCCTGGGACTAACGGCGAATTGGCCCTAAGATGCGCGATGATTTTCGGCAGGTGCATCAAGACATAATCCACATCTTTTTCATCGTTGTAGATCCCCAGACTAAACCGCAGCGATCCGCGCGCGCGCATCGGGTCAAGTCCCATCCCGATTAATACGGGCGATGGATCCACTGATCCGGTAGTGCACGCAGAACCACTCGAGGCGCAAATGCCGAGTTGATCGAGCAATATCAAAACGGCTTCCGCTTCGACCCCATCGAACGAGATGTTGATCGTATTGGGCAGACGAGGTTCCCTGGCGCCGTTTCGCATGGTATTAGGAATTGTGCGTAGGAGTCCCTCTTCCAAACGATTTCGCAGCGCTCGGACCCGGGTATTTTCGTCATGCAGATTTGCCATGGCCAACTCGGCCGCTCGGCCGAAGCCAACAATGCTGGCGACATTCTCAGTGCCGCCGCGCCGACCTCGCTCTTGCTGGCCGCCGATCAAATACGGCTGGTAATGAACTCGACGCCGGACGTAGAGCATTCCGACTCCTTTTGGGGCATAAAGCTTGTGGGCCGATAGTGAAAGAAAATCAATGCCGAGGCCTTTGACGTCGATTTTCACCTTCCCCGGTGTTTGAACCGCATCGGTGTGGAAGAGGACTCCTTTGCTCCGGCAGATTGCCGCAATCTCTTCAATCGGAAAAACTATTCCAGTTTCATTGTTAGCCCACATGATCGATACAACTGCCGTGTCGGGACGAATGGCCTTTTCCAATAAATGCAGATCCAGGGAACCGTCTGACTCGACCGGCAGCAGTTCAATTTCAAAGCCCTGCTCCCGCAAAGATTGGCAAAACTTGATGACCGCCGAATGTTCCACCGCGGTAGTGATCAAATGTCGCTTGCCCGGGTTGGTTCTCAGGGCGCTGCCAAGAGCGGCGTTGTTACTTTCGGTGCCGCAACTCGTGAAAACGACTTCTCGCGGATCGCTGTTAATCAGGGCGGCGACCCTCGCTCGCGCGTTCTCCAAATGTTTGGCAACCTCACGACCGAAGGAATAGACGCTCGACGGATTGCCCCAATGCTCAGTCAAAAAGGGCAGCATCGTCTCCACCACTTCTGGCGCTACACGAGTCGTGGCGTTATTGTCCAAATAACATAATTTCCATTCACTCATGCGTTGCCTTTGCTAAAAGAAAAACATACAGCCGTCCAACCTATCGCGAAATCCGCAATTGCGCGCTTGCCTAAGGACTCATTGACGGACCAAACTCTGGCGTATGCAATCCATTTTTACAGCTCGAATCCATCATAGTTCGTTTAACGCAAAACCCAATTGACAAAGGTCATTCTGTCATTAACTTAGTAACCTGATTATATAACTTATGATTGAAACAGCCGCGCCACCAAAGCTCACGCGAAACGAAGGTCTCAAGCAGAATAGTCCTTTGTTGGCGGGGGGAATTGCGTCCACCTTGGCCGATGCCGCAGCGGAGCGGTTCACGGACGACGATTACGAGTTCTTGAAGTTTCACGGGATTTATCAGCAGGACGACCGGGACAAGCG